>CACYWX010000292.1 GCA_902778205.1 uncultured Ruminococcus sp.
TAATTCGACTGAGTACTACGATCCGGACGAAGACGACACGGAGGATCAGGAGGAGGGTCCGATTATGTCATGATGAAAGGAGGGACGCAGTTGTGTCTGAACTGATAAAGATCGCTGTGACCGCCTCCGGGGGATGGACTTCCGGAAGCGGTTGTGGTATGTTGTTTGGTAACGAAAAAGGAAAGGATAGGTGGTAACGAATGGCAAAACGAAGAGCGAACGGCGATGGGTTGATGCGTAAACGCAGCGACGGACGGTGGGAAGGCCGCATCGTCGTCGGTCACAAGGAAAACGGCAAGCCGATCTTCAAATCCGTCTTCGGCAGAACGCAGAAAGAACTGCTGCCGAAACTGGAACAGCTCCGGCGCGACTACGCAGGAGCGGATCTCACAGAGGAATGCCGCATGCCCCTCGGTGAATGGCTGGAACAGTGGCTCCTCGAACACGGACAGCGCCTCCGCCCTGCCACCGTGGATGGGTATCGGTACTGCATCCGGCTGATCGATCAGCATCTCGCTGCCGTACCGCTCGATCAAGTCAAAAAGCCGGACGTGCAAAAGATGTACAACGCGCTCCTCGATTCCGGTCTGTCATCCAGCACGGTGCGATCGGTTCACATGATGCTGCACGAGGCGATGGACGCGGCTGTGAGAAAGAATCTGATCGTCCGCAATCCGACGACCAAAGCGACACTTCCCAAGAAAGAATACGCGCCCGTCCAGGTGCTGAACAACGAACAGCTCGAGCGGTTCCTCAATGAGATCCGCAGCGTCCCCGCATGGCACGATCTGTTCTACGTGGAGCTCACGACCGGCCTGCGCCGCGGCGAGCTCTGCGGACTCCGCTGGGAGGACTTTGATGAGAACGCGGGAAGATTGTGTGTCCGCCGAACGATCAGTTATCGTCACGGCAAACTCTGCGTCGGCGAACCGAAAACCGAGAGCGGCGTCCGCTCGATCCTCCTTCCGCAGTCGACGGCGGATCTTCTGCGGAACCGGAAACGCACTGTGCAGTCGGAGTGGATCTTCCCGGCTCAGTCCGATTCCAATTTGCCCGTACATCCCGAATCTGCCTTCAACGCCTTCAAGCGCATCCTGAAAAAAGCAGACCTGCCGGATCTTCCTCTCCACGCGCTCCGGCACACCTTCAGCACCCAGGCGATCGCTGCGGGTGTTGATCCGAAGACGCTCTCGTCGATTCTCGGCCACACCAACGCCAGCTTCACGCTCAACACCTACACACATGTCACGTCGGACATGCAGAAGCACGCGTCCGACATCATCGGAGACATGGCGGAAACCATTCTCGGAAAGGACTTGACTCCATGGCTGAACTGAAACGAAAATCCGGCACAGGCTGCATCCGTCTGCGGAAGGACGGGCGATGGGAAGGACGCGTCGTCACCGGTTACGATGATAAGGGTCTGCCGCAGACCAAAAACGTCCTCGCGCATACAAAGGCCGAATGCGAAGAAAAGCTCGCGGCGCTCCGGGAAGAGATCGGAACCTCCCCCAAGCCGAAACCGGGCTTGACCTTCGGGGAATGGATCGACTTCTGGTATCGCACCTACTCAAAACCGGGGCTGCGCGCGACCACAGCGGCAGGTTACGAGAACAGCATCTACAAGCACATCATCCCTGCCATCGGCCATCTTCTGCTCAACAACATTACAGCGGACGATCTTCAGAAATTCTATGCCGATCTGAAATCCGGAGGCAGACTGATCCGGGGTGAAATCTACGGGAAAGGGCTGTCCGACCGTTCGGTGCGGGCCTGCGGGATCTGCTGCAAGTCCGCGCTGGAACAGGCGGTCGAGGACGGACTGCTCCGCCGCAATCCCGCTGATGGCTGCAAGCTCCCGCCGAAGAAAGCGAGGGAGATGCAGACCCTGACGCAGGAAGAGATGCGGCGTCTCCTCCTTCAGGCAAAGGCGGATGGCTTCTTTGAGCTGTTCCTTGTCGATCTCTTCACCGGATTGCGCCGCGGGGAACTGCTCGGACTCAAGTGGGACGATCTGGATTTCGAGACGGGTGAGCTCCATATCCGGCGGCAGGTCCACCCCACGAACGGCGAGAGCGTACCGAAGACAAAGGCGGGAATACGAACCATCGTACTCCCGTCTTCCCTTCTGGAAATCCTCAAAGCCTATCAGCCCACGACAAACTCCCGCTGGGTCTTTCCCTCCCCGTGCAACCCGGATGTTCCCCGCGATCCATCCGCCTGTCGCAAAATGTTCGCAAAGATCCTCGAGCGCGCGGGATGCAGACACCTGCGTCTTCATGAACTTCGTCACACATTCGCGGAGAGGTGTCTCGAGAACGGCATGGACGTCAAGACGCTGTCCGCCCTGCTCGGTCACGAAAGCGTCGAAACCACACTGAACGTGTACAGCCATGTGTCGGACAGGATGCGGGAAGACGCGGCGCAGAAGATCGAGCGAAAAATCAGCGGCACGGAGCCATACACAGCCCCGCAGGAAGCCGAAGCGACACCCGGCGCACAGACGCCCGCTCCGCCGTTCGAGCCGAAGAAAGGGCTCATCCGCCGCCGTGGGACCGGGTGCGTGTCACAGATCAACGACCACCTGTGGGAAGGCCGGTACTCACCACGCAACCCGGACGGGACACGGGATGTCCATACCGTCTACGCGCACAGCGAGGAGGAGTGCGAAGGGATGCTGGCGGAGATGATCGCGAAGGTTAAGGCGGAAAGAGGAAGGAGGTGAGGGGAGTTGTTTTCCTCGGTCGATATGCCATGCCATGGATCGTCAACGCCATCATCCATGTATAATAAACTTCATGAGAACTAATCATACACGTTCGTCTATCGTCATTTCATGCTATGGAGCAGATCAAGCCCGATCTCCAATAGCTCTTTGAGATGAGAATCCACGCCGAAATGCTTCTTCCCTCCGTCCAGAATCGTACCTGCCGCCGCTTCAAAGAAATCCTGCTTTTTCCACTGCTCGTCATCGTAAGACATGATTGTTACCGTGACGGAGGCGTTATCATGCAGCGACTCACAAGGAAGGAAAGCGTTTCGCAATATAGGGGAAGTCGTTCCTCACAGGGGTGGTTTTTTCACAGCGAAGCCCCCAGCCTATTGACTGGAAGGGTGGGAGAGTGATATAATAATAGCTGGTTAGAATTAACTCGGCAATAGACCACTGGCATCACAGGCTTGTCGGTTGTCGAGAAATATTAACAGGGGATTAATCCCGTTATGGGAGAAAGGAAGCTTTGACTCATGAAAAAAGCCATATCTATCTTTGTTCTGACAGCTCTGTTGCTATTGCTCATTGTCGTTCCCGTATCAGCAGCTGATCTCTTCCTTATGGATGTGACAGCAGGCCGGGCTGAGAAAGCCCCTGTTATCGACGGTGTTTTCGATCCGGAAGAAGGATGGGGAGATCCCGTTGTCCATCACGATTCCTCGGATATGAAGGCGTTTGCCGAAACGGATCCCGGATTCGAGAATCTTCTTGATGATGCTTCTATGATGATCTCAAATCTGGATGTTTACATGAAGTGGGACGATACGTATTTCTACTACTGTGCTAACGTAACAGATACAGAGCATTTCAATCCGGAGATGGACGCTGCTATATGGAAGGGCGACTCAATTATCTTCCATGTGGTATCTGTCCCCAATGATGACAGCCGAGCCCGTATATTGTTCGGGATGGACAACGAGGGGGAGACATGGGCCTTCCAAGAGACCATGGAGGACGGTACTCTGGACGTTTCCAACGTCAACGACTGGAAAATCACCCGAAATGACGAAACGAAGGTTACTACATACGAGGCTCTGTTCAAGTGGGAGGACATTATTCCTTCAGAAAAGCTTGGTACAGGCGAATCTTTCTATCTGCGTGACCTGTTTCTGCTTGCAAATAAGGCGTATCCGGAACCTGTTGTGGCGGTCGTTCCTGAAGGCTATACGAATGGAACGCGTAATTACTATAAGGTCACCTTGGCGGACGGTAGTTTTGCTTCATCCGGTTCCCTCACCGAGATCCAGGCGTTCGACTACAAGGAATGCGGCGACAACACCAATGAGGAGCTTCAGTACAGCCATGAGGATCCCAACATCAAGACGGCCCTCTCCCTGAAGCCCCTGGACGGTGCGGATCCCGTGGGCACGTGGTATGATTTCGATATAGACGTTGCGGCGGCCGGCGATGTGGAATTCACCTTCCTGTACGCGGCCAAGGACGATCGCTTCATGGACGTAACCGTCAACAACGAGACGAAGCAGGTGACCTGCCCGAATACCGGCGATTTCCAGACCTTCGATAAGGTCTCCGTGACCTTCTCGGGCGTTCCCGCCGGCGCGCAGACCCTGCGGATTGCCGCGCCCCATGATTATGCCGACGATCACAAGACCCCGAACATCGACGTCATCTGGTACGGCGCGTCCGGAGCGGCTCCGGCGGCTCCCGCGGCACAGACCACGTCGGAGACCGAGCTTCTGAACAAATCCTGGGACACCATTTTCGTGGACTATGAAATGAGGGTGGACGGCCGCGCGGGCGACTGGCTTGCCGAGAACCCCGTGGAGGGCGACATCGAGCAGCTTGAGGTCCGCGGCTGGGCCTACATCGCCACCCCCATCAACGGCTTTGCCTATGCCGGCGACGGAGGGGGCGCCGTTAAATCCGCGGACTTCATCCAGGA
>CACYWX010000293.1 GCA_902778205.1 uncultured Ruminococcus sp.
TTGTGCGCCGGATGTCGGTTTCCGCGCCGGCCGATCCGTGCTCCGCGGCCTTTTCAAAGGCCAGAGCGGTGTTGGGAGGGTACTTGGAGCTGTACCCGCGGTGCGCGATCATTTTTGTCATGGATCTTTCTCCTTCCGCAAAAAGAATAACGGTCCGGCTTTTATAAATGCCCGCGGGGGATTTCATACAGGACGCTTCAGTGGGTACCGCGTCTGTGTAATGGGAGCGCGTTTTGTCCGCTCTATGTTCCGGCTGTGGAATCGGGCCTGCGCGCCTGCCGGCTCCATGTCTCGCCGCGAAGCGTGAGAAGCACATACGATTCTTCGAACCGTTCCGTGCTGTTGCCTTATGCCATATAGCCAAGGGACCCGTGGGAGGGGCCTTCGGCTTGAGATGGTCCCTCCCACCGCCTCCCGTGCGCAACGGGAACCAATTCATTCCGGAGATGCGCAGCATCTCCTGCCTTGTCCCGCGGAGCGGATTTCGGAAAAGGTCGGATCAGATCTTCTTCATCCACCGGTAGCGGTTGACCTTCACCACAGCCACAAAGCACTTTAATATCTGGTCGGCCTTGAGGCAGGCGAAGATGACCACGGGCGGGAAGTGGAACACGAACGCCGCCAGATAGGACGTCGGCAGGATGATGCCCCACATGAAGATCAGGTCGTTGATGAAGACGAATTTCGTGTCGCCGCCGCCCCGGACGATGCCGGTGAGGGACGCCATCTGATAGGCCGTGCCCACCACCGTCACGGACAGCACCGCCATGAACTGCATCGCCAGCCGCTCGGTATCCGGGCCAATGTCGTAAAAAGAGAGGATCAGGGGGCGGGCGAGGAAGAGCAGCAGTCCGGTGGCGCCGCCCAGACACAGAAACAGGATCTGCATCCAGCCGGCCCGGTGGCGGATCTCCTTTTTCAGCGCCTCCGGATCGTCCTTGCCCTGCCCCATGGTCTTGCCGATCATGACGGAGGAGGCGGTGGCGGAGCCGTAGATGAACACCGACACCACCTGGAACAGGGTGGAGGCGATGGAATTGGCGGTGATGACGGGGGCTTCCAGGTGCCCGAGAAACGCCGTCTGAATGGCCATGGCGATGCCCCAGGAGGTCCCGGAGGCCATGACGGGGGAGGCGACCCGGATGAATTTCCCGGTGATCTCCCACTCGGTTCTGAACAGCTCCGCCGCCTTCACCCGCAGCCGCTTGTCGAGGAAGGCCAGATAGAGGACCACGATGACGAGCTCGACGATGCGGGAGACCAGGGTGGCTATGGCCGCGCCCCGGATGCCCATGGCGGGAAATCCGAAGTGGCCGAAGATCAGGGCGTAGTTCAGAAAGAGATTCACCACCAGCGCGGCGCAGGAGTCGACAAAGCCGATCATGGCGCACTCCACGGACCTCAGCATGCCGAGAAGCACCTGAGTGGCGGCGAAGAACACATAGGTAAAGGAGACGATCCGGACGTACCGCACCGCCTCTTCGATGACCTCCGTCTTATCCGTGAACAGGGACAGCACGGGCCGCGGCATGAGCTGCATGACCGCCAGCATGACGGCGGAAATGCACAGTCCCGTCCTCAGGGCAGCGGCGGCGGCCTTCTTGATGTCGCCGAGATTCTTCTCCCCCCAGTACCGGGAGCAGATCACCACAGTCCCGTCCGCCACGCCGTTGATGATCATCTGCAGAAGGAACTGGATCTGGTTGACGATGAACACGGCGGAAATGGCCACCTCCGCCGCGGAGCCCAGCCGGCCGATCATGATGTTGTCGGCCAGGTTCACGCCGTATACGATGATATTCTGCCCCGCCACGGTGAAGAGCAGGACGGCCCACCGACGCCAGAAATCCCGGCGCGCGGCGGGAGTGGAAAGCGCAGTTGTCATAGGTTCGCTCCGCTGTGCTGTGAATGATCCCGGCCCGGCTCAGAGCCTCTCCTCCTGCAGGCGCGCGATATTGACGACGCTGCTGTCGGGGAGCATGCCGATCTTCTCCAGGCTCATGCCGGTGCCGATAGCCACGCAGGACACAGCCTTCGGGGCCACGCGGGTCCGGATGCCGGTGACGTACTCGATGAGCCGGTCCAGGCCGTAGAGGAGGGATCCGCCGCCGGTCATGACGATGCCGTTCTGGATGATGTCCCCCACCAGCTCCGGGGGCGTCCGCTCGATGACGGAGCAGATGGCCTCCACCACGGCGGTGATGGGCTCCTGCAGGGCGTCGGGCAATTCCTGGGATTCCACGTGCACCAGCCGGGGCAGGCCCTGGATCAGGCAGCGGCCCTTCACGTCCATGGCCCGTGGCTCCTCCCTCGGCCAGGCGCAGCCGATGCGGATCTTGATCTGCTCCGCCGTCCGCTCGCCGATGAGGACGTTGTGCTTGCGCCGGATGTGGCGGATGATGGCCTCGTCGAACTTGTCGCCGGCCACCTTGATGGACTCGGACACCACGATGCCGTCCAGGGACAGCACCGCCACGTCCGTGGTCCCTCCGCCGATGTCCACCACCATCTGTCCGTTGGGCCCGGAGATGTCCAGTCCGGCGCCCAGGGCGGCGGCCACGGGCTCCTCGATGAGGAACACCCGGCGGGCTCCGGCCTGAAGCGCGGCGTCGTGGACGGCTCTCTGCTCCACCTCGGTGATGCCGGAGGGGACGCAGATGACAATGCGGGGCTTGAAAAACGCGGTTCCCAGCGCCTTCTTGATGAAGTACTGGATCATATTCTGGGTCAGGTCGTACTGGCTGATCACCCCGTCCCGCAGAGGGCGGATGGCGACGATATTGCCGGGGGTGCGTCCGAGCATCTCCTGGGCTTCCCGACCGATCTTCACGAGCGCGTCGGTCTCTCTGTCAATGGCGACGACGGAAGGTTCTTTCAGGACGATGCCCCGTCCCTTGACGTAGACGAGCACCGTGGAGGTACCGAGATCGATACCGATATCTTTGCTCATGCGAGTAACCTTTCATCCGGATAATCTATCGAAAAGCGCGGACCGGAGAGGGCGAAAAAAACGGCTCTCCCCGGGCGGCGCGAAAAAAGCGGTTCATGATTTATTATACATCACGGCAGTACGATTTGCAAGGACGAAAGAGAAATTTAACGAATTATGGAAGATGTGCCGAAGCGGACGCGCACGGGACCCGTTCGGCATGGACAATCCGCGCCTCCGCGTCTCCCCCCTTGAACCGGAGCCGGTTTTGTGGTACAATGGAAAAAACGGCGGACGCGGGAGAGACATCCCGACAGGTCCGCGGAAACGAGGCGGAACTATGAGCATGAAGCGCGCGCGCACCATCGGATTTCTCGGATTCGGACAGATGGGATCGGCCATTGCGGCGGGCCTGGCCCGGTTTTCTCCGGACGCGGCGGAGGGCAGGCTCCGGATGACGGCCTGGACGCCCCATCCCGACCGTCTGCGGGAGAGGATCGGGGATCTGCCCGTGGTCCCCTGTACCTCCCCGGAGGAACTGGCGGACTCTTCTGACTGGCTCCTTCTGGCGGTGAAGCCGTATCAGGCGGAGAGCGCCGCCGCCGGGATCCGGGACAGGCTGGCGGGCAAGGCGGTGATCTCCGTGGTCAACGCCATGGGCTGCGCGGACCTCACAAAGATCTTCGGCCCGGAGGTACGGGTCCAGTACGTCATGCCCAACACCCCCATGCGGGCCGGAGCGGGCGCGGCGCTCGGGCAGTTCGGCGTCACCGCGGCCTACCGCTACGCCGAGCCGCGTTCGATAGCAGTCTACGACTACACGAACGTCATCTTCACCGCGCTCTTCGGCTTCGCGTTCTTCGGCCAGGTGCCCGACGCGCTTTCAGTCGTCGGCTTTGCGGTGATCCTCCTCGCGGCGTTCGGCATGAGCCGGAAAGGAAATTCATGAAAACGATTAAATGCGCTCTTCTCGCGGTTGTCGCGATGGCCGCCCCTTGTATCCACGCGGAGGAAAGCTCGCCCGTGATGCTGTCGCTCCTGAACCCGGTGCAGTGGCCGTCTTCGCAAAGCGACGTCGGCGGATTCCGGCTTTCGCTTCTCTACGGGCAGTGCGACGACTTCGCAGGGCTCGACGTCGGGCTCGTCGACTGCGCGACTGGCGATTTCCGCGGGCTCGCGGTAGGCGGGGCGAACATCGTCTCGCGCCGGCTCGTCGGCCTTCAGGTTGGGCTCGTCAACTGGAACTCGAATGGTGACGAGTCCTCGGCTCGTCGCTCGGTGGGCGTTCAGTATGGCCTTCTGAACTATGCCGATTCGCTGCTGGGGCTGCAGGACGGGTGGCTTAACGTCTCGACGGGGGACATGTCGGGAGTGCAGTGGGGGTTTCTCAACTGCGCCTGCGACGTTTCGGGCGTCCAGTGCGGAGCGCTGGTCGTATTCGGCGTGAACGTCGCCGTCGGAACCGTGCGCGGCTGCCAGGTCGGAATCGTGAACTACGCCGGAAGGATGGAGTCTGGCCTGCAGATAGGCATCGTGAACGTCATTGCCCGCAACGGCTTCTTCCCCGTCCTTCCGATACTGAACGGCGGTTTCTGACTGCGGCGGATTTGCCGCGCTTGATTTCAGCGCCGCTGTTTCGCTATAATATGCCAAACGCCGTTGAAATGAGTGAAGTGAAAGAGAACTTCGAAAAGGATAGCCGAAGCGATGGCATGGCTGTGCGACTCGGGAGGCTCGT
>CACYWX010000294.1 GCA_902778205.1 uncultured Ruminococcus sp.
CTCGGAGAGGATCTGCAGCGCTTCCTTGTCGATCTTCTTCCGACGCTCGTACTTGGTGTTGAAGAGCAGGATGTAGTGGTTGACCAGCAGGGGGATGTCCTCCCGCCGTTCCTTCTCCTCGCCCGCGGCCGTCCAGTAGTGGATCCTCGTCTTCATCTCCGGGAGGGGATCCGGCACCCGGTAGTTGTTGCAGGAATCGAAGGTCCGCCAAAGGGTCCTCCGGCTGGCGCGCTTCAGCACGTCGGCGGCGTAGGCGAGATCCTCCTCCGAATACTCGTCCGTGGCGAAGGCCTTTTCCAGAAGCCCGACGCCTCCCGCCCGTCCGAGCATCATCATGAGGTAGTCCCGCAGGGCGATGAACCGCGTCAGGATCCACGGGAGCCGGTAGGGCGTGATGCCTCCGTCCATGACGCAGTGCCGGATCGGGACCGTCTGCCCGAGAGCCGTCAGGAGCGCGACGGAGCCGCCCATGGAGCAGCCGTAAACCGCGTGGACCGCTTCGATCCCAGCGCGCAGGAGCCATTCGTTCAGCTCCCCGGCGATCTCCTCCACGCTCGTGAAGTCGCCGGGAGCGTCGAGATCGTAGCCGGGAAGGGCGGGCACCAGCAGACGGTACTCTCCCTCCAGAAGCGGGATCACGCGCTCGAAATAGTCCCACCGCACGAGGGAGGGATGGATCAGAAGGACGGCCTCCCGGCTGTCTTTTCCGAATTCGTGAATGGTCATTCCTCAGCCTCCCCGTTTTTCTCCATGTCCCGCAGCAGGATCAGCCCGAGGATCAGCACCAGCGCGTGACCGAAGGATTCCGTCCCGTGGTCCAGTTGATTGACGGGCCAGGGCAGCAGGGCGAGGAGATTCCCGACGATCCCGGGCAGGGCGATGGGATTGCAGAGGGTGGCCAGGAGCCGCGCGCCGGTCGATTTCAGCGGGATGATCCTCTTCCACACCAGCGCGGTCATGATGACGGCCAGCCCGAGGTCGCAGACGATGTAAGCGGTCAGCATCCCCGGCGCGTTGGCGTAGAACACCCGGTTCGCGATGTCCGCTGCGGTTTCAATGTCTCCGTATGCCTGATGCACGAATTTGAAGATCAGGGCGTCGTTCATGAACATGGCGTGTACCCAGGTCCAGGCGGCGGTGGCCGTGACGTAAGCCGCGCGGAAGAGCTTCACCCAGACCCGGTCCTTCGGCTCCCGGATCCGTATGTCCAGAAGCCGGCCCATCCGGTGAAAGCCCATGTAGTAGAGAAGCGTCCCGGCGAAGCCGCACAGGATGCTCGCCCACATGCGCCACTCCGCCATGTCGAGGTACGCGAGCTTTGTGAACAGGCCGATGGTCTCCGTTGTCTGCCCGCGCCCCGTGGCGGCGAACAGGAAATCTCCGAGCACATAGAGCAGGCATCCCGCGATCCCGGCGGTCAAAAGGAGCCTGGATTTTTGAGCGGATTTTGTCATGGTATACCTCCGTTTCCCGCGTCTCCTCCGCCTCGCAGGGAAGGGCGCGGTCCGGCAGAAGATAAAAAACCGCCGGAGCGTCCTCTTTTTCAGAACGGCTCCGGCGGGTGAAAAAGCGGATTAGCTTCCGCTTACCATTATACTCCGCAGGATTTCATTTTTCAAGTGCCTGGAGAAAACTGCTTCTCCGGATCTCATCCGGGGCCGGAGAGGCAGTCCGCGTCATTTCAGCCGGTCCCAGACCTCCCCGAAGAGCTTTCTCGCCCAGCGGTACTGCCCGTCGTCCGCATACTGTCTTACAAACACATCCGCCATGAGACAGCCGTCCATGATGAGATCGTACCAGAGGCACCGCCGCTCCTCCGCCTCCGTAAGCGTTGACTTACCATACCCCTCCAGCAGCGCGGGACAAATGGCGTAGCCGCGGAACCGGTCCTCCATGAGCGGATCGCCGAAGAGCGCCCGTTCCCAGTCGATCAGGGCGGTGATCCGGTCCCCCTCGATCATCACGTTGTTCTCCCAGAAGTCGTAGTGCACCAGCCGCGGGACCCGGACCTCCCGGAAGGCGTCCTCGTCCGCCGGGAAGCGCGCCAGCACCGTCCGGGGATCCGCCCCGGTCTCCACGCCGAAATCCGCCAGGTCCGCGAGGATCATCTCCAGAAGATCCCCCACAAAGCCGGACAGCGTGCCGAACTCCCGGCCGGACGCGGCGATCCCGAACCGGTCGCTTTCGGCGGCGGAGATCCGGCGGATCATGGCCCCGAACCGGCGGTACCAGTCGTCCTTTTCATCGGGCGTCCAGCTCTTCCGGTCATCGGCGGCGGGGTGCCCCTCGGCGTACTCCATGATGAAATACGGCGCGGAGCAGACCGTCCGGCTGTCGTCGGCGAAAAGTACCTTCGGAACGGGAACTCCCGGCAGATCCGCGGCCAGACGCATGGCGAAAATTTCCGTCTTCATCAGCCAGGCCTCGCCCCGCCGGAGCCTCACATCCCCGGAGGGCGCCACCTTCAGCACGCACCGGCCGCCGTCCTCCAGCCGCACGTCGTACAGGGCGTTGCACTGCCCGGCGGTGAGAGGCGAGGACGACAGGACCCTCGTTCCCAGGGCCTGTTCCGTGATCCGGCGCACGTCCTCCTCCGTCTGATGGTTTTTCGATACGTCCATATAATCCCTCCCGCGCCGCAGACGATGCGGTCTTTTTCTTCCGTTTCTCTCACTGTGCCCGCCCGAACGCCATGAGAATGTCCTTCCATCTCAGCCGCCGGACCGCGATGTCCGTCAGGATCAGGCAAAGGAGCAGGATCCCGGCGGGCAGCATCAGATCGGTCCAGGACCGGGTCTCCGGCTCCGTTCGGTCGATGGCCTCCTCCTCGGGCTCCTCAGCCGGAACGATCCCTCCGGCGAGGATCTGGCGCAGCATCCGGCGGCCCGGGTTCGTCTCCCGCCATTCCGCGGTCCAGTCCCCGGTCAGGTCGCTGGCAAAGGCCTGAGCGGATCCGCCGCCCAGCTTCCATTCCGCAAAGACCGGATCACCGGTCTCCGTCTGAAGCACAAGATCCGCCGTGTCCTTCAGCGTGGTGCCGATATAGCCCCGAAGCGCCGGCAGATCGGCGGGGATCCCTCCGGGCAGGGTCACGGCGCGCTCCTCCTCGATCAGCGGATCGGACAGGACGGTCTCCGTCTCGCCCAGCATGATGTCGGGCAGCTCCTCCACGCTCTGCACGGGATAGTACCGCCCTCCGCCGATTTCGGCCATGTCGGACAGAACCCTTGAGGAGTACCCCACGGCGATGGCCGACAGGGTGATCCCGTCCTCCGCCATTTCCTCCACGATGTCCTCGTAGCCGTAGTCGCTGGGCTCCCCGTCGGAGAGGAAGATGACGTGGCGCACGTCGGCGTCGGATCCGGCCAGCTCCTCCCAGGCCAGGTCCAGAGCGTCGCAGTAGTAGGTGCCCCGGGAGGTGTCCAGAGCGGAAACCAGGCGGGAGAGCACGGCCTTTTCCGTCTCCGTGGCCTTCACCAGCGGGGAGCGGAGCGTCGCCGTGCTGTTGAAGGACACGACGCCCACCATGTCCTCCGCCGACAGGGCCTCGATGCTCCGGATGGCTCCCTGCTTCGCCATGGACAGGTTCTCCGCGCCGCCGAACCACCAGCCTCCCGCTCCGCTCATGCTGTTGGAGCAGTCGATGACCAGCATGACGGCGATGCTGTCTCCCGCCTCGGAGGAATAGTCGAAGGATACGGGGAGCATAGTCTCGTAGGCCGTCCCCCGCATGTTGCCAAGGGACAGGCTGTGGTCCCCGCCGGAGATCAGCACGGAGCCCCCCTGTTCGGCGTACAGCGCCAGCTGGCTTCCGAATCGTCCGGGCAGCTCGTTGGCAGAAACGCCCAGCAGAAGCACCTTCCGGTATTCGGTCAGATCGGTGAGGGAAACGGGAGCCTGCCACGGAAGACGGACGTCCGCCTCGACGCCCTCCGGCAGGAAGGGAAGAAGAACCTCCGCCTCCGCGCCGCTGTCCGCGATGAGGAGATACCGGTCCCCGGCCTCCCCGTCTTCCGTTTCTTCCTCCGCGTCCGGATCCGGCTCCGGAGGCACGGCGCGGGACAGTCCGGCTCCGGCGAGGATGAGCACCAGCACGGCGGCCAGGATCCCGTGAAACACTGCGGGAGCCGTTTTGCGGAATCCCCGGCGCCTCTCCCGCGGGATCAGGAGCCACGGCACGAGGACCAGCGCCAGGGCGGGAATCAGCAGAAGGAGCGCCCACGGGGATTCAAAGGTCAGCTTAATACTGTTCATAGATCCAGATCCCCCATTCAGTCAGAAGCAGAAGCAGAAGCACGGCGGCCGCGATCCTCCACATCCCCGCCTCGGCCGTCTGTCCCTCGGTCTCCTCTCCGTCCTCCGCCGGAATCAGCGACAGGGCGGAGACGGTCTGCGGAGACGACTCCTCCTTCGGAACCGAGGCGAAAAACCCGGTCTCCTCCCCGCCGCTCCCGACGGTATAAACGCCCGGCAGAGCCACGGTCAGGGTGTGCTCGCCCTCTTCCTCAAACACCGTGACATTTCCCTCAGGATCGGTGACGGACACGGCGTCCGTATTGGGCAGAAGCGTCACCCGCTGAAGCTCTCCGACCTCGGTCAGACGGCGCTCCAGCAGGGAAGGGACCGCCATGTTCATTGTATATTCCTCCTGTATTGCATGGTTATA
>CACYWX010000295.1 GCA_902778205.1 uncultured Ruminococcus sp.
TCCCATCAGCAGGCAGGGCTGCTTTGCCATGAAAAATGCCGCTCCCGCGAACATATGTCCAGAATGCGGCTTGTTTATTGGGTTTCAAGAAGGTTGTCAGCGGCAGAACAAGGCGTTTTTCATTCTCATAATTGAAATATTCCGCTTTGTGTCATCTGATGTGAAGATTAAGAGCAAACCCCTCAGTATACCATTTGTATATATCCTTTTGATCCGGTCAAAGAAGGGGTTTGTAGCGTGAATAATTGCCTGCTGGTTCGTATACGCCATCAATATGTTGCCTTCATCGTTATTTGGGCTTCTTTGGAATAGTCTATATGATGCACATGAACAGCTCGGTCCCTATATCTTTCTTCTATGAATCTTTCACATATTTGGCACTTATACCCATACAGTTTCTTCAAGGAGTTCTCCACAGATACAGGCATATAATTCTTCTGAACTTCATCGGAAGATTTATGCCAGAACTTTTATCTGTCATGTTTTCAAAAAAGCATCTCATCCGCAGAATTAAGTATCACCGTTAAATCTATATAGTCTTCTGTTGATATGCACTCTTTTTGGGAGAAGCATAAAGCACAAGGAGTCGAACCCTTGACAGCCAAGGCTTTCGTGATTATAATGATAATACGGTTCATGGGAGGGAGATGAGGCATGGTCATCGGCAGCCGGAAGCTGCCGCACTAACGCTGCGCTGTTCCCTGCCGCTGCTGCAAAGCGAAAACATTCGGCAATCTGTACGCCGCCGGCCACTGTGTTTCCGCAGATCGCTCCTGCCGCCCACGATCTGCATAAAGGAACCGGCCGCGAAAGGCATGCTGATCGACAAGACGCTCTTTGACAGAGTGATTTAGCCTGTATCCGTATCTATCAGGAGGACGTGACAATGAAGAATTACCAGATTGTGTTTACTTCTCCGGCAAAAGCGGAACTGCTCGAGGTCGGAACCGCAGACCCCGGAAGGGGAAAGGTGCTTGTGAAAACGGCCTTTTCCACCGTCAGCAGCGGGACCGAACGGGCCAACCTGATCGGAGATCCCAATATCAGCCCCGCCCGCGGATCGGGAGAGGGCCCGGCGCGCTTTCCCCGGAAGCTGGGATACAGCTCGTCCGGAATCGTGGAGGCGGTCGGGGAGGATGTGCGCAGCGTCTGTCCCGGGGACCGCGTCGTCGTTTCCTGGGGGACGCACAGCAGGTTTCAGGTGATGGACGAGCGGAACATGCACCTGCTGGAGCCGGAAAACACCCTGACGGAAGGCGCGCTCGTCATGATCGGAACGTTTCCCCTGGCGGCCATACGGAAAGTCCGTCTTGAAATCGGGGAATCCGCGCTCGTCATGGGGCAGGGCATCCTCGGCCAGATGGCGGTCATGCTTCTTCGCACTGCGGGAGCCTGTCCGGTCCTCGCAGCCGATCCGTCGCCCGAAAAACGGAAGAGAGCGCTGACGCTGGGGGCGGACGCGGCGTTTGATCCTTTCGCGCCTGATTTCGAGGAACAGGTCCGGAAAGCGGCGGGCGGCGGCGTACGGACTGCGATCGAGGTGACGGGGAACGGAAAGGCTCTGGATCAGGCGCTGGACTGCATGGCCCGGTTCGGACGGGTCGCGCTGCTCGGGTGCACGCGGCATTCCGACTTTACCATCGATTATTACAGAAAGGTACACGGACCCGGCATCTCCCTCATCGGCGCGCATACCAACGCCAGACCCGAGGTGGAATCCTCGCCGGGGATGTGGACGACACGGGACGATATCCGGGCGCTGCTGCGGCTTTCGGCGTGCGGACGGCTGAACCTCGGCGGGATGGTCGAGGAGGTCCGGTCACCGGCAGAGGCCCCGGAGGTATACGCCCGTCTCGCGGAGGAAAAGCAGTTCCCCGTGGTACAATTCGACTGGAGCAGACTGGAGGAAGCATGAAAAAGATACGGATCGCGCAGGTGGGTACCAACAGCATGACGCACGGAGCCCAGACCCTTGACAGCATTCTGAAGCATGACGACCTGTATGAATTCGTCGGGATCGCGGAACCCGTCGGCGAATGGAAATCCAATCTGGATACGCCCCGGTACAGGGCCGTTCCGCAGGTTACGGCGGAAGAGCTTCTCCGGATGGACGATCTCGACGCCGTGGCCATCGAAACAAACGAAGAGTTATCCACGCAGTACGCGCAGCCGTTCGCCGACCGGGGCGTGGCCGTGCATCTGGAAAAACCGGGATCGCCGGATCACGCCGCGTTCGTCCGGCTGGCGGAAACGCTGAGGAGGCAGGGACTCCCGCTCCACCTCGGGTACATGTACCGGTACAATCCTCTGGTCGAGCGCGCCTTCCGGCTGATCGAAGACGGTAAGCTCGGCGAGATCATCTCGGTCGAAGCGCAGATGAACTGCCTGCACACCGCCGCGAACAGGCAGTGGATGAAGCGGTTCCCCGGCGGCATGATGTTCTTCCTCGGCTGTCATCTGGTGGATCTGATCTATCGGATCCAGGGACTGCCGGAAGAGGTGATCCCCATGAGCATGCCGTCCGGCGTCGGAGGAACGGATTCCGACGATTTCGGATTTGCCGTCCTGAAATACAAAAAAGGCGTATCCTTCATCAAGACGACCGCCGTCGAGGTGAACGGATACGCGAGGCGCCAGCTGGTGATCAACGGGACGAAAGGCACGATCGAGATCAAGCCGCTCGAGGCTTTTGCCGGCGGAGATCTTCTGACGGCCTCCGGCGCGTATACCTCGGCGGAGAAGGCCGTGTCCTGGGCGGATCACGCGGAGCGGTGGACGACGGAGCCGTTCAACCGGTACGACGCCATGATGGAGGACTTCGCCGGACTGGTGCGGGGAGAACATGAGAACCGCTGGAGCTACGACTGCGAGATCGAAGTGCACCGGCTCCTCATGCGCTGCTGCGGCGCGGAAGGCTGAGGGGGACGGAAAGCCCGCCTCAGCTTCACGCAGATCATGACGGGAGGGCCGGCATCCGGGCATGATTCTGTTTTCCCACAGATCATATCCCTCCCCGATCCGCGGAATCATGACTTCAAGATCCGGCCTGAGGCAGAACAGCACGTCCATCAGCATGCCGGCGTGCGCGAAGGTCCAGATCTGATCGGGGTGCGCATAATGAAATCCGTACAGATGCGTCAGGAACATCTTTTAGGCCGGTATGGCGGCCGCATATGCCACAGCCTCCTGATAGTACTGTTCGAGCGGATAGTCGTACGGCTCCGGTCCGAGATACAGGTGCAGGAAAGCGGAATCGAAGGCGCCCTCCGGAATCGATTCCGGCAGATAATCAGGGACGTCGCCCGGGAAAAAGAGCGGTAAGACGTCCCGCATCAGCGACTGACCCCCGGAAGCGGCTCACGGATTGTCCCGGATCGTGATCTGGCTGTCCGTAACATCCACTTTACCGTCAAGGCCGGCAAGCGCCTTTTCGAAGCAGATAGTCATCGTCAATGACTTTTTTCTTGTTTGCCTTATGGCTGTAAAGCTCCAGACAGAATTCCGCAAGCTCTGCCTGTCTCCGCTTTTCATACACGACGTTCAGAGCCGCCGGCTTTTCGGATACGAACAGAACCTTTTCCCGTCGCCGAGGCATTCCGCGATGATGTTGGCGATGGTCCGGCTCTTGCCCGTGCCGGGAATCAGGATTTTCGCCGTGGATGCCTTCATGTCTCTGAAATAAATCAGGTTATTCCGTTATCCGGTATCCAGAAGCCGGCCCGCCCGTGCGCTCAGTTTTGTCCTGTCCACTCCCTGTGTCATGCCGCCTCCTGTGCGGAACTGCCGGTCGGTATCCATGCCGGTCAGAACGGAAGAAAAGTCCCGGGAGATCATGCGGCGTCCCTCATTTACAGACCCTTTGTCACGCCGTCCATTATGGTCGACTGATGCCCTCCTCCCCCGGACCGGCAGCGGCGGGGTGTGGTTCCGGTGAATTTCATGAAATTGCGGTTGAAGGTGCTGATGGTGTCGTAGCCCACCCATTCGGAGATCTTCGTCACCTCGTCGCCGGTCTTCTCCAGAAGCGCGCAGGCCTCCCGGATCCGGTACCGGTTGACCAGCTCGGAGAAGGACGCCCCGAAGCTCTCGTTCAGCACCCGGGAAACGGTGCAGCGGTTGCTCCGGAGAGTCCTTGCCAGATCGTTCAGGATGATCTTCTCCCGGTAGTGGGCCCGGATATAGGGCAGGACCGCCGCGGAGATGCTGCGCTCGTCGTGGGTCCCCTGCTCCACGGGATCCCTTCCGCCGGCCGACGTCAGCCTGCACCGTCCATCCCCGGCGTAGGCGTATTCCAGGACCAGGGTCAGAAGGATCCGGCAGTACAGGGTCAGGACCAGGCGGTGGTTCCTCTCCCGGTACCGGAGGACCGCCCGGATCACGTCCTCCAGCTCCCTGTCCGGAAAGGACCGATCCGCGTCGAAAAAACAGATGCAGGAGCCCGCGCCGAACTCCTCCATGCGGGGTATGTCGAAAAACAGGGGATCCTCGAACACCATGGAGCAGAAGGTCACGGGACCCTCGCTCCGATAGCCGTGGATCACAAGCGGAGAGATCAGCACGGCATCTCCGGCCTTCAGCACATGCTCCTCCCCGGCGAGAAGGGTCATCTCTCCCTCGATGATTACAAAGAACTCCGTGTGCGGATGAAGATGGTACGGAAACGAG
>CACYWX010000296.1 GCA_902778205.1 uncultured Ruminococcus sp.
TAGAAGCCCTGCTCCTCGTTCTTCATGGGGAACGGAATGATGCCGAAGTCGTTCTCCATGTTGTTGCGCAGGCCCACCACCGATCCTAGCTGCATGATGTAGAACAGGCTCATGTCGGTGTAAAAAGCGTTGTAGCCCCAGCTGTCGTAGTTGACCACCACCGTCAGGTTCTTGTCGTTCAGCATGCCGCAGACCTTTTCCGTCACCTCGATGACCGGCTCGGAGGCGATGTTCAGAATGAACGTATTCCCTTCGTCGGTGTGCTCCAGAAGCACCAGCTGTTCATTGGCCCCGTTGATCAGGGAGAGGTACTGGCCGATGCCGGTCACCAGACCGTAGGTGTCCCCCTCGTTCCGGACGCCGTCGCCGTTGGTGTCCGCCGCGGACGCCCGCATCATCTCCTCCATCTTGTCCAGGGTCCAGCGGTATTCCCGGACGATCTCGTAGGGGTTCTCCATCTGCCGGTTGTTCAGCACGGTCTTGGAGAAGTACATGGCGCTGCACCCTTCGATGGTGTGGACGTTGATGTCGTTGCAGGCGAAAAACAGCTTGTCGTTGATGGTCAGGGACCGGACCGAGTTTCCGTCCCACCAGGGAGCCTCAAAATCGAAGGCGGAGACCTTGTACAGGTTCTTCAGATAGCCGGACTGGGCCGCCGGGATCAGGGTGTTGATGCGCTCCCACACGACGGAATAGTCCTCGGTGCCCGCCTTCACGGACTTCTCGATCTGGGACACCGCCGCCGTGGTCTCCTCGGAGGTCACGTCCACGTTGTACCGCTCCTCCGCGAAGGCGTTCCGTTCGTAGACGGTGTCGTTGATGATCTCGCCGGTCACCTCTTCGCTGTTCAGCGAGATGATCCACCAGTTGGAGTTGACGTCACCGAGGATGTGATAGGCCGCGCCGCCGAAATCCGCTTCCGGAAGCAGCTCCAGAGGGCTCGGCTCCTCGATCTCGGGCGCGGCGTTTTCCTCGGCCTGCACGGCCTGCGCGCCGGGGGTGGTTTCAGCGTCCGATTCCGGATTCTTCTCGCTGCAGGACGACAGGAGCGGAGCCAGCAGGAGGATCAGGGCCGTGACGCCGGACAGAAGACGTTTCATCATTTTTCCCCTTTCCGAACGGTGTTCTTCTGTCCGCATTATACAACATGACGGACAAAAATACAAGGGCTCCGGGATAATTTGAACGAAGGGTATCAGCCCTGTTCCGAGGCCGCGCGCTTCCGGTACGAGGAGGGCGTCTCCCCGTACTGCCGGACAAACAGCCTGCGGAAATGGGCTGTGCTGGAAAAGCCCACGGCCTCGCCGATCTCCGCCACGGTCATGTCCGGTCTTTCCTTCAGAAGCCGGATGGCGGCGCTGAGACGGGAACGGCCCCGGAATTCCGTAAAGCTCATGCCGTAGTAGGTCCGGATGTCGCGCAGGGTCTGCCGCTCGCTCAGGTTCAGAAGCGCCGCCAGGGACGACAGCGTCATGTCCCGGTGCAGATAGATGAATGCCTCGTCCATGATGAACTTCCGCCGGTCGGGGGACGGAGCGGTAATCCGGGCCGAGGACTCCGGGGGATCGGCCAGCGTCCGCACCACCTCGATGATCAAGAGACGGCAGAGGCTTTCCAGAGCTTCGATCCAGCCCGTATTCCGCACGGCCAGCTCCTCTCCGATCCGCGAGAACAGCTCGCCGATTCTGCCCTTGTCCTCGCCGATCCACAGCTTCATCCCCATCAGGCGGTCCGTCAGGGCGCCGGACTCCGCCGCTCCTCTTCCGCGCGGGAGAGTGACGTCGAAGGACAGGGAGTGCTCCGTCATGTTGTCCTCCCGGTCCGTGAGCTGTTCGTGACGCACGTTCGGCCCGTTCAGATAGACCGATCCGGCTTTCAGGGGCCAGTGCTCCCCGAGGCAGATCAGCTCGCCGCGGCCTCCGAAGACGTGGTGGAGCTCGAAGAAGCCGTGCTGATGGCCGGGAAAGGATTCGAAAAAGACCTCCTTCTTGGTGTTCAGGACCCGGACCCGCATCCCGTCCAGGGCAAAGGTCAGATCGATTCCCGAAAGAACGGATTCGTCCGGCACAAAGGATCCCTCCTCTCTGTTTTTTTAGATTATAGCACCCTTTGTCCGATTTGTCAAAGAAAAGGACGGTAAACGGACATGAAAAGGGGGAGATTGTCCGTTCAGCGTCTCGCTTTTTCGCGCGGAGCATGATATAATGAAGCACAGGCTCCGATCATCACAACCATCAAGGAGGATCCCATATGGCATCCGGCATCAGCATCCCCGAGACCATGCAGGGCGCGATCCTGCCCGGCAATTCCACCGTCGAAATCCGCGAATTCCCCGTGAAAAAGCCCGGTTACGGTCAGGTCCTCGTGAAAACGAAGGCCACCACCATCTGCGGCTCGGACATCCGGTGCATCTACCGCGAGCACACCGGCAAGGGCGCGGAGGGCTACATCCCCGGCATGATCGCGGGCCACGAGCCCAGCGGACAGATCATCGCCGCCGGAGAGGGCTGCAAGCGCTTCAAGGAGGGCGACCGCGTGATCGTCTACCACATCTCCGGCTGCGGCGTGTGCTGCGACTGCAGAAGAGGCTACTTCATCTCCTGCAAGAGCCACTACCGCGCGGCTTACGGCTGGCAGAGAAACGGCGGCATGGCCCCCTACATCCTCTGCGACGAAAAGGACCTCATCGCCCTGCCCGACGAGCTGACCTACAAGGACGGCGCCCAGGTGGCCTGCGGCTTCGGCACCGTGTACGAGGCCATCGACAAGATCGGCGTCAGCGGCGCGCACACGGTTCTCGTGACGGGTCTCGGTCCCGTGGGACTGGCCTCCCTCATGCTGGCCCGCGCCATGGGTGCGAAGACCCTCATCGGCGTGGAGCTGAGCGACTACCGCATCGACATGTGCAAACGGCTCGGCCTGGCGGACTACGTCTTCAAATCCGACGAGAACGCCCTGGACAACATCCTGAGCGTAACGGGCGGCTTCGGCTGCGAACGGGCCATCGATACCTCCGCCGCGGACAGCGCCCGTCAGCTGGCCATCCGGGGCACCCGCGAATGGGGCAGAATTGCGTTCGTCGGCGAGGGCGGCACCTGCACCTTCAACCCCAGCCCGGACATCATCCACGGACAGAAGACGATCTACGGTTCCTGGGTCACCAGCCTCTGGAAGATGGAGGAGCTGGTGGAGCTTCTGGTCCGCTGGGGCATCCATCCCGAGGATCTCATCACCCACGAGTTCCCGCTGGAGAAGGCCGGAGAGGCGTACGCGCTCATGGCCTCCGGCAGGTGCGGAAAGGTTGCGGTGACCTTCGATGACTGATCCCGTCACGCCGTACGTCACCCTTTCGGACGGCACGCGCATGCCCGCCGTGGGTCTCGGCACCTTCGGATCGGACAAATACGGGCCGGCGGAAATCGCCGAGGCAGTATACGGAGCCGTGAAGGCCGGATACCGCCTGATCGACTGCGCCGAGGTCTACGGAAACGAGGACAGGATCGGCGAGGCCCTCGGGCGTCTGTTCCGGGTGGGCGCGGTCCGCCGGGAGGAGCTGTTCGTCGTCTCCAAGGTCTGGAACGACCATCACGGATGCGTAGGAGAAGCCTGCGTAAGCTCTCTCGCTGCCCTGGGGCTGGACTACCTCGACGCCTACTACATCCACTGGCCCTTCCCCAACTACCATGCGCCGGGATGCGACGGGGACTCGCGGAATCCGGATTCCAAGCCCTTCTCTGCGGACGAATTCCTCTCCACCTACCGGCAGTGCGAGACGCTGTACGACGAGGGGAAGATCCGCGCGATCGGCGTTTCCAACATGACGGTCTCCAAGCTGGAGGCGGTCTTCCCCTCCCTCCGCGTCAGACCGACCTTAATCGAGATGGAGCTGCACCCCGCGTTCCGGCAGAAGGACCTGAGAGCCTGGTGCGCGGACCACGGACTCCAGCCCGTCGGCTTCTGCCCGCTGGGATCTCCCTCCCGCCCGGAGCGCGACAAGACGTCCGAGGACATCGCGGCCATGGAGATGCCCGTCGTGAAGGAAATCGCCGCGCGCCATGGGATCCATCCCGCCGCCGTCTGCCTGAAATGGTCCCGCCAGTCCGGAGCCGTTCCGATCCCCTTCTCCGTCAAGCCCGCCCAGTACCGCATGAATCTGGCCTGCCTGACGGAGGATCCCCTGACCGACGAAGAGCTGACCGCCATCGACGCCTCCGACGCCGACTGCCGGCTGATCAAGGGTCAGGTCTTCCTCTGGGAGGGCGCGGACGACTGGCGCGAGCTCTGGACCTGATACCAATCTCATTCTAAAAGGGAAAACGCGGCTTTCTTTCGGAGAAAGCCTGGCAAAGAACTCTGGAATTACACTGGTGCAGCTTTCTTCTCTTCGTGCAGCACGGGGTAACGTGCAGCGCACTTTTTCCGGCTTTGTTTTTTGCACATCTTTGACAGATTGTCTTTTTAGGTTGAGAATAGTATGAATCCCAGCCGAACCCGAAATACAGTACAGCCGCACACGGGCCTTTGCCGGAACGTGTGCGGCTGTTCTCATTTATCCGCCGGGAGTCCGAGGGCAGTCTCCCGGTTCTTCTCTTTACTGCTCCGGGTCCGCGTCCGGATCCCGGAGATAGTCCCGGACGAAGGCGTCCGTGTTTTCATA
>CACYWX010000297.1 GCA_902778205.1 uncultured Ruminococcus sp.
ATATGGCCCGCCAAGTCCAGACGGAGATCCGCTCCGCCGGCACACCGTAGTTCTCGATCAGATACGCCTTGATATCGTCGCTGACCGCGACCGTGCGCTCGCCCCAGTTGGCGATCCGCTTGAGGATTCCGTTTACATAAAAAACCCAATGCGCCGAGGTCACGAACGGGAAATCCATCGAGCGCTACAAAAGCCCGCACAAAAACGCGGGGATGCGCGCGTGGGCGTGCACGACGTCGGGCTTTTCCTCGCGGATCTTATACCGCATGGTCTCGTTCCGCAGGTCCACGTGAGCGCGGATGCCGGCGTCCGTCAGCTTCCGGCCGATCTCCTCGGCGTAATCGTTGAAGTCGTTGCCCACGGGGATCACCTCGGCCTGCACCGGGGACAGCCACAGCGGGAAGTTGCCCATGGTCTCCTCGATGATATAGGCCATGAAGCGGTCCAGGGAGCCGAGGATGGCCCGGTGAAGCACCACGGGGGTCTTTTCGGAGCCGTCCCGGTCCACGTAGGTGAGCTCGAACTTGGCGGGCAGGCAGAAGTCCAGCTGGCAGGTGGACAGGGTGATCTCATTGCCCACGGAGGGCTTCACGTTCACGTCCAGCTTCGGTCCGTAGAAGGCAGCCTCGCCGATCTCCTCGGTGAAGTTGATGCCCAGCTCCACCAGCACCTCCCGGAGGGCGGATTCCGCGCTTTCCCACATGGCGTCGTCGTCGTGGTACTTCTTCTTGTCGGCGGGATCTCTCAGGGACAGGACGCAGCGGTAGTCGGTAATGCCGAAGTCCTTGTACACGTCGAAAATCAGGTCCACGACCTTGGAGACCTCGTCCTTGATCTGCTCGGGCGTCACGAAGAGGTGGGCGTCGTTCTGGCAGAAGTGGCGGACGCGCTCGATGCCCTTCAGGGTGCCGGAGGCCTCGTAGCGGAAGTCGTGGGCGATCTCGCCGATGCGGATGGGCAGGTTCCGGTAGGAGTGGGAGCCGTTGCGGTAGATCATCATGTGGTGCGGGCAGTTCATGGGGCGGAGCACGTAGGTCTCCTCGTCCACCTGCATGGCCGGGAACATGTTTTCCTTATAATGATCCCAGTGGCCGGAGGTCTTGTAGAGCTGAACGGTGCCCACGCAGGGGGTCAGGACGTGCTGATAGCCCAGCTTCTCTTCCTTATCCCGGATATACTTCTCCAGCTCGTGCCAGATGATGGTACCCTTCGGCAGGAACATGGGCATGCCGCGGCCCACCAGGTCGTCGGTCATGAAAAGCTGCAGGTCCTTGCCGATCTTCCGGTGGTCGCGCTTTTTCGCCTCCTCCAGCTTCTGGAGGTACACGTCCAGGGCGTCCTTCTTCGGATAGGCGGTGCCGTAGATGCGCTGGAGGGTCTGGCGGCTGGCGTCCCCTCTCCAGTAGGCGGCGTTGCAGGCCGTCAGCTTGAAGGCCTTCACCGCTCCGGTGGAGAAGAGGTGGGGACCGGCGCAGAGGTCGGTGAATTCGCCCATCTTATAGAAGGAGATCTCCGCGTCCTCGGGCAGGTCGTTAATGAGCTCCACCTTGTAGGGCTCGTCCTTCATGAGCTCCAGAGCGTCGGCGCGGGGCAGGACGAATTTCTCCAGCTTCTGGTTCTCCTTGACGATCTTCTTCATCTCCGCCTCGAGCTTTTCGAGAATGTCGGGCGTGAAGTTCACGGGGGAGTCGAAGTCGTAGTAGAAGCCCTCGTCAATGGCGGGACCGATGGTCAGCTTCGTCTCGGGGTAGAGCCGCTTCACCGCCTCGGCCAGGATGTGGGAGGCCGTGTGCCGGAAGGTCCGCGCTCCGTCGGGATCGTCGAAGGTCAGAAGCTCCACCTCGGCGTCGGCGGAAAGAGGGGTGGTCAGATCGGAGACCTTGCCGTTCACCCGGGCGCAGAGGACACCACGAAGATCGATTTTGAATTCCGGTTCGCACGTATCGTTGTACGATTTTACAGCGTCATAAACCGTTACTTTATCCGAATCTTCAAAACAGGGACCAGTCTTGGTGTTCGGTCCCATCTGTTCTCTTATGGGAGCGTTGAGAATGTTGACGTGAAACATAAGTTCTTTCCTCCATTCGGGAGATTTTGGGGGAGCCGGCCCGTCCGGAACAGAAAAAAGCGCCGGGTACGGACCGTCATACAATGGGGCTTGTATGAGACCGTTCGGGGTGCGGATGACCGCACGGTTCCACCCGAGCTTTTCACTCAATTCTATGAACTTATAAAGCCGTTTTATTCGGCAGGGCGGTACCCGTTCACTTCCGCGGAAACAATCCCAGCTCCTGTTTCTCTCTGTGCGCGGCGGCATGGACGGACATATCCCATGTTGGTATTATACCACGTTTTCTGCGTCTGTCAACCGTGATTCTGCACAAAGTTCCGCCGTTCCTTTCCCTCCGGAGCATGGACGGACAATTTTTCACTTTTTTTCGGAAAGGGGTTGACAAGGGGGAGAGGATCTGCTATAATATCACACGTCGGAACGAGAGAGCCACCCTGCGGTGCGCCGGACCGACAGGAATACCGGTATTGTGTAAAGGTAGCACAACAGACTCTGACTCTGCATGTCGGGGTTCGAATCCCTGTACCGGTGTCAAGACAGGTTCGCAAGACCTGTCTTTTCTTTTATGTTTTGGGGAGGTATCATGCGCCTTTACGATCAGCTTCTGGCCTTGAGCGAAACGGGCCGCGTTCCCTTCCACATGCCCGGCCACGGACGTCAGCCGGAATTCGACTATCTCCGCGGCATGGAGCGCATCGACTTCACGGAGATCGACGGGCTGGACAACCTTCACGCGCCCGAGGGGATCTTGAAGGAGGCCATGGACCGGGCGGCGGCTGTCTGGGGAGCAGACCGCGCCTTCTTTTCGGTGGGAGGCTCCACGGCGGGGATGCTGGCCGGAGTCCGCGCCCTGTGCCGGGGAGGAAAGCCCCTGCTGATGGGCCGGAACGCCCACCGGTCCGCCTGGCACGCCGCCCTGCTGAACCGCTCTCCGCTCCGGTATCTCGCTCCCCGGCTCCATCCGCTGGGCTTCGCTCTGGACGTGACGCCCGAGGAGGTCCGGGCCGGTTTGGATGCGTATCCGGATACCGGCGCGGTGCTGATCACGTCCCCCACCTACGACGGGGTGGTCAGCGACATCACCGGGATCGCCGCCGTATGCCATGAGCGCGGGATCCCGCTTCTTGTGGACGCCGCCCACGGAGCGCATCTGGGGTTTCTCGATCCCGCGGTGCCCTCCCCGGTTTCCTGCGGCGCGGATGTGACGGTCATGAGCCTGCACAAGACCCTGCCCGCCCTGACCCAGACAGCCCTGATCGTTCAGAGGGGAGCTCTCTGCGATCCGGAGGAGCTGGCCGCCGCCTTGGCAATCTTTGAGACCTCCAGCCCCTCCTATCCCCTGATGGCCTCCGCCGACGGCTGCATCTGCCGCATGGGAGATCCCGCTCTGTTCAAGGACTGGAGTGGACGGATCGTTCAGCTCCGGGATACGCTGGGTTCCCTGCTGACCGTTCCGGAGGGTGTGTTCGCCTTCGATGGGAGCAAGCTGATCCTGCGCGCTCCCTCCATGGACGGCGGGACCATGGCGGCGTATCTCCGGGAACACGGGATCGAGCCGGAGATGACCGCGCCGGAGTACGTCCTGCTGATGACCACCGCCGGGACGAGCCGGGAGCATGCCGACGCCCTCATCGCCGCGCTGGCTCTGCTTCCACGCCCCGACGCCATATCCCTTCCTGCCTCCGCTCCGCTTTCCTTTCCCGAGGCAGTGCTTGAGCCCTGGACCGCGGCGGATTCGGCATATGAGGAGGTACCCCTGGACGAAGCCGTCGGGCGGATCGCGGCGGATTTCGTCACTCCCTATCCCCCGGGCATTCCCCTGGCCGTGCCGGGCGAGCAGATCGGGGACGGGATCCTTTCGGCGCTCCGCCTGTACCGGTCCCGGGGGTGCTCCGTCCTGTCGGGGCGCGGCGTGATCGAAGAGACTGTCCGGGTGGTCCGGGAGGCAAACGAATGAAAGATAACAAAAAGCCCACAAAAGAGGAATGGCAGAACGCGCTGGCTCTGGAGCTGGTGCCCTGGCTGCTGGATGTGGATCATCCGGCCCGGGACAAGGTCATCAAGGAGATCGCAGCCAACGACCGCTTCTTCCTGCATGTCATGATGGCTGGCGTTGAGGCGATCATGCAGAGTGCAAAGAAAGTACCGTATTCAACCGTGATGACCGGTATGGGCGGCAACGGCATTGAGTTCGGCATTCAGGTCGCCGGCACAGGCAACAGATGGTATACGACAAAGGCACCGATCATCAAAGGCATTTTCCTCAATCCGACCACAACCGAAAAAGACCTCCTGGGTTATCTTGGCGACAGCTGTGTCACGGAAGTCTGGGGCCTTGGCGGCATGAGCGCAATTGCCGGTCCGTCTTATCTGCGCATGACCGGCGGTACATTCCGCGATGCAAAGGAAAGAACAGAAAAAGCACGTCAGGTATCACTTGGCGAAGATACATTCGCACCGGTACCGTGGGATGACTACAGAGGCTTCCCGGTCGGTGTCGATATCAGAAAGGTTGTCGGCAAGAATGTTCTGCCGATCAGCCACGGCGGATCCGCTCTGAAAACAGGTGGCCAGGCAG
>CACYWX010000298.1 GCA_902778205.1 uncultured Ruminococcus sp.
CCCCCTTTCCGTTTCGTTATAACGCCCCGTCCGGACAAAGTCAATCCGGCTCCGCAAGGAATGCCCGAAAAAGCAAGCTTTGCAAGGTAATATATCAATTTTGCAAAATTTTTCCGCTTTCTCCCTGCTATAATGGGGACGAACAGACAAAACAACCGAAAGGAATTCCGCCATGAAAATGGACCGCCGGCATCCGTCCCTCTTTCAGTACGAGCTGTTTCCCGGATCACGACCGCCTGTGCTTCGCGGAGGGTTCCCTCATGCGGGACTGCTTCCTGGGAGAGCCGGGCGCGCGGGAATCGCTGGCCGAGGCCGTAACGCGCACGAAGCGGTGGGTTGACCGGTTTTTCGGACGGTAAAGAGGGAGAACGGAGAGAAAAGGAGACTTTCATGATGAAAACACATTTCGACCTTCTGAAGGACCGATGGAATCTGTCCGCGTCCGCCCGTGTTCCGCGTCATGATCCGGTATTCGGAACGCCGGTCAATGCGCCCGCGGCGGGACTTCCCATCGGCGACGGAGATACCGGCTCGCTCCTGTGGCTGGAAAAGGACGGCCTGCGGATCCATATCAACAAATGCGACCTCTGGCAGGACGCGCCTCCCGGGGTCACCTGGGACGACGAATGCTACTGCTCCGGCCATGAGGAGGAGCTGACCTGCGTGAAGCACGCCGGGGAGATCTCCATCCGCTTCGACGCGCCCGTCTTTGAGTATCTCTATCAGAAGCGCTTCACCGCCCGGCTGTCCCTGGCCGACGCCTCGGCATCGGTGAACGCGGAGACGCCCTTCGGGGATCTGTTTGTCCGGGCATTTGCGGAGCACGACAGCGGCGTGACCGTTCTCAGCCTGAGGAGCCGGTCGGAGGACGCCGCCTCACCTGCCGTCACCCTGTCGAGATGGGGGAGCCGGACCCTGTGGCGGTGGTATTCCCAGCAGAAATTCACCCCGGAGGAGGGACTGAACGGGACCGCGGCCTGTGCGGAGGACGGGCGGCTGTTCGTCACCCAGCAGCTGAACGGGACCTCCTACTGCGTCGGGCTGTCCTTGAGGGGAGAGGAGGACCGTTCCGCGTCCGTTCTGAACCGCCATGCGGCGTCGTACCGGCTGGCGGAGGGAGAGACCCACGGCTTCACCCTGTACTGGACCGTCAAAACCGGCGGGAACGTCCGGGAAGCCGCTCAGAACTGCGCCGCCGCCCTGCGGGATGCGGAGAGGACCGGGGAGGACGCCCTTTACGCCCGGCACGCCGCCGCCTGGAGGGAGTTCTGGGACAAGTCGTATGTCACGCTGGCCGACGATTATCTCGAGAACATCTACTATCTCTACCTCTACGTCATGAACAGCGAGAGCCGGGGGGCGTATCCGCCGCACTTCACCAGCGGCCTCTGGGGCTTTTATCACGACTACGTGCCGTGGGTGTACTACTTCCACTACAACATCCAGCACATGTACGCCCCTCTGGACGCCGCCGGACACGGGGAGCTGGCCCGGAATTACTATGATCTCCGCAGAAACGGCATGCCGCACTTCCGGAAGTACGCGGAGAAGGTCAAAAAGAAGCCGGGGCTGTTCGTCCACGACGTCACCGACCGGTACGGACGCGGCGCCGACTACGACTCCCTCAACTGCACCCCCGCCGCCCAGATCGCCATGGAGATGTTCCGCCACTACCGCTACACCGGGGACGAGGAGTTTCTCAGAGACTACGCCCTGCCCATGATGCGGGGAGCAGCGGAGTTCTACCTGGGGATGCTGGAGGAGGGAGAGGACGGTCTGTACCACATCCGCGGGACCACCGCCTACGAGGGCAACGCCCCCACGGATGACACCCTCACCGATTACGTCATGATCCGCGCGCTGTTTCCCGCCCTGGCCGCGTACTGCGAAGGGGAGGAGCGGGAGCGGCTCGACGACGCGGTGTCCCGTCTGCCCGGACCCATGCTGACGGAGCTCGAGGAGTCCGACTGGGACGGGCGGGTCTTCACCTTCGGCATCGGAAAGGGCCGGGAGCCTCTGGGAGACGGGCGCGTCTTCGGCATCGGATACCGAAACGGGGAGCCCGTGCGGAAATCCTACGGGGATCCGGACTGCCCGAAGCGCGGCTACGGCTTCCCCGACATCGAGCTCTCTCCCCTGTATCCCGCCGGGATCTTCGGCCTGAAGGACCGGGGAACGCCGCTCTTCGACAACATGACGAACCAGCTGATGCTTCACGGGACCGGCTCTCAGTGCGGCCACTGGAACATGCTCCCGGTGTATCTGGCCCGCATGGGAAGGGGAGATCTGTTCGCGGAGAACTGCCGGGGGATGCTGGAATCCAATCAGGGCTTTCTGAACGGCTTCAACGCGGAATCCGGCGAGGGAGGCTGCCCGGGCGGATGGCCTCAGTGGTACGAGTACACCGAGACGGAATCCCGGGAGAAATACGGCGTCGCCACCGGGGACTTCACCCATTTCGACTTCGAGACGGGTCCCATCCTGGCCATGGGCATCATCGAATCCCTTCTGCAGAGCCACGAGGGCGTGATCCGGGTGTTCCCCGCGGTGAAGGACGGAGAGGATACGTCGTTCCTGCTGTACGCCCAGGGTGGATTCCTGGTGGGCGGCGAGCGGACCGGGGAGGGCTGCGTCGTGACGGTGACGTCTCTCCGGGGAGGGAGCTGTACCGTGTGCCTGCCCGGGTCCTCCGGTTGGAGAGGATACCGCAGGATCCGCGGGACATACGCGGAGCTGGATGTACCCGCCGGAGGGAACTGCGAGACGGAGGTCCGCTTCGAGGGACTTTTGACCGGAGAGACCGTGCTGCTGACGACGGCGCCGATCGGGGAGCTTGAAACCGTCGGAGCCGAGGCATCCGCGCCCAATCCGGGGTGGAAGCGGTGCGGCGGAGTGTCCCTGGGCTCGCCGGGCCTGCCTGGGACACGGTGACGGAATACGGAGGAATCGGGACCATGCTTACATTCATACACACCTATACGGAGGAGAGCTGGCAGGGGTTTTTGAAAAACGGCCTCTGGCGGGAGGGCGACGGGCTGAAGCTGATGCACACGGTTTACCTTCCCGAGGGGAGGGACTTCAACCGGGTCCTGGGTCCGGGAACTCCTCTGACAAAACGGCTGGAGGAGCTGCGTTGTCCCTTCTATATCGACCGGCACCAGGGCGGGGTGGGTCTGCCCCGGTAGTACCGGTACGATCCGGAGACGGTCCGGCGGCTGGAGAATCTGCTGGAGGACAGGCTCTGGGGCTGGCAGTTCCACGAATGGTCCTCCAACTACCGGAGCGACGTCGGAAGGATCCTCGAAATGTAACAAAAGCGCGGGACTCCCTCTCCGACGCCGGAGGAGCGGGACCGGATCTGGCGGGACGTGCGCGCCGGAAAGCAGGAGCTCTTCCTCGAGGCCTTGACACCGGAGGAATGGACGGGAAGACGGGAGCCCCAAAACCGCGCCATGTTCCTCGACGACATCCGCCGGACCCTCCGCCCGATCCGGTCCCCGAAGCGCACCCGTCCCGTCGGCTGAGCATTTTTTGCATCTTTTTTCAGTACCGGCGTCATATTCTCCCGCAAAATCTGTCTTATATGTTGAAAGCCGCAAACACAGAAGGGAGGGGACGGACATGAACGATCCGGAAATCGTCGCGCGATTCTGGGCGCGGGACACGGACGCAGTAGCCATGGCCGAATCAGTTCACGGGCCGTTCTGCCGGACGCTGGCGCGAAACATTCTCGGCTCCGACGAGGACGCGGAGGAATGCGTCAACGATGCGCTCTTTTCTGCATGGAACGCCATCCCTCCGGAAAAGCCGCGTTCTCTGCGGGCCTACCTCGGAAAGCTGACGCGGAATCTGGCTCTGAACCGGCTGGAACGCGCCCGGGCCGCAAAACGGGGAGGCGGTACGGCGGACGCGGTGCTGGATGAGCTGGAAGAGGTTCTCGGAGGCGTATCCTCAGCGGAGGACGAGGCGATGGAGCGGGAGCTGATCCGGACGATCAACGCCTTCCTCGGGTCGCTGGATCCCCGACGACGTCTGCTTTTCGTGCGCCGGTACTGGTACGGGGAGAGCATCGAGGATCTGGCGGCGCGGTTCGGCATGGGGGAAAATGCCGTGTCCGCCGCGCTGAGAAGGATCCGGCTGAAGCTGAAGGACTGTCTCGAAAAGGAGGGGTACGGAGTATGACAAAGCAGGAAGCGTTCCGCCTCATCGGTGAAATCGACGCGCAATATGTGGAAGAGGCGTATCGGACAGTCCCTCAAAAAAAGAAAACCGCCCTTCCGTGGAAAGCGGTTGTTTCCGCGGCGGCCTGCCTGTGCCTGACCGCGGCGCTCGTCTATGCCGTTCCGAAAATGATGAAGCACACCGCGCCTCCGGTTCCCTCGCCGGTTGGTTCCATCGAGCGGGAGGACGAGCCTGCCGTATGGCCGGAGCACACGATCCTCCGCCCCGGTGATGAGGGATATACGGATCCCGGCCCGGAGCCCCGGAGCCTGACCGCACAGGAGTGGTCCGCCTCCATGACGGCGCGGGACTATTTCAGGAACAGCGGCAAAGGGAACGGCGGCGAGGTGGAGATGAGCTCCGCGTCCCTTGTGATGCCTCCTTACGCCTGTGCGGAATCGTGGAGCGAAGCGCGGGACACGCTC
>CACYWX010000299.1 GCA_902778205.1 uncultured Ruminococcus sp.
CTATCTGCGGGTGGCTGTGATCGGTCTGCTCCCCTTCGCGCTGGTTCAGACCTACGCCGGGACCATGCGGGAAACCGGGGAGACCGTGGGCCCCATGACTGCCGGGATCATCGCCATTTTCGTCAATCTGATCTTCAACTATCTGCTGATCTACGGCAAATTCGGCTTTCCCATGCTGGGCGTGACCGGAGCCGCCGTGGCCACGGTGCTGTCCCGGTTCGTGGAGACGGCTTATGTGGTGATCGAATGCCACCGGAAGCAGGACCGGTTCCGCTTCATCGAGGGAGCCTACCGGAGCATGCGGATCCCCGCCGGTCTGGTCAGACGCATCGCCGTCACCGGGACGCCGCTCTTGGTGAACGAGATCCTCTGGTCCCTCGGCATGACCTTCATCAACCGGAACTACTCCCTGAGAGGCATCACGGTCATCGCCGCCACCAACATCGCCGCCACGGTCTGGAATCTGTTCTGCGTCATCATGTTTGCCATGGGCTCCGCCGTGTCCATTCTGGTGGGACAGCGGCTGGGAGCCGGAGACAGGGAAGGAGCCATCGACGTCAACAACAAGCTGATCTTCTTCACCCTGGTCTCCCATGTGGGGGTGGGACTGCTCCTGGCGGCGGCGGCTCCCTATATTCCCCTTCTGTACAACGTGGAACCCGAGGTGCGGACCATGGCGTCCCGGTTCCTGATCATCGCGGGGGCGGCGGCTCCCATCCACGCCTTCATCCACGTCATCTACTTCGCCATCCGTTCGGGCGGCAAGACCTTCGTGACCTTCCTTTTCTATTCAGTGTACACGTGGGTGGTGCCCGCCATGCTGTCCCTCGTCCTCTGCCGGTTTACGGAGCTTGACATTGTCACGATCTATTTCGCCGTACAGTTCATCGACATCGTGAAGATCTTCATCGGCGTGCCCCTGCTCCGCTCCGGCTTCTGGGCCAACCGGATCGTGGACGTGAAGGACGGGGAGGAAGACGGCGTATGATTCTTGTGGGGCGTTTTTGGGGGGACGGTGTCCTCCGCCTGCACAGACCTCTCTCCCCGGCCTGCGTCTATTCGGTTTCGGAGGAAAAGGGCTTCGCCCTCTGCCACGTGAGGAAGGGAGACGGGGAGTATCTCGCCACCCTGGAGCGGGACCGGAGGATCCGGGAGAGCCTGGTGTTCAACGCTTACAAGGGAGCGGTCCGCACGGGAACGCTGGCCGCCGCTCCGAGATTCCGGAAAGCCGTCCTTCCCGTCGTGTCCTTCTCCTGGGGAAGGAGGGAATTCGACGGAGCCTTCCTGACCGCTCCCCTGTGGGAGTCCGACGGAGGCCGCCGCCATACCCTGGCCGCGCTCCGGAGAGGACCGGGAGGCTGGCGGATCCGCATGTCCTCCGGTGCGTCTCCGGGCGACGAATGCGACGCCGTTCTTGCTCTGGCGGCGGCCGAGGTCTGGATCCGCATGAAGCAGAAGCAGGGAGGAGGCTTGATGTGACTCTGACCATCGGAAGACGTCCCTCCGGCGGATCCCTCTTCCGCGTGACGGAGGGATGGGCCGGACGCCTGGCCTTCACCGCTCATTACGGGGAGGACGGACGGGTGCTCCACGTGCGGGACGGAGGCGGCGTCTATCTGGCGACCCTCGAACGGACCAACGTCAACGAGCACCGGCTGGCGGCCTTCACCGTGTACAAGGATACGGCCCTGATCGGCGAGATGCTGGCGTTTCCGGACCGGACCTGGTCCAAGGAATGGCTGGATCCGACGCTCTACGTGCTGTACCGGCACTGGCACATGTCTCACGGATGGATCACCGGTCCCAACCGCGCGACAGCCGCCACCGTCACGGACGCGGCGCTCGGAAAGAAGCTGACGGTCCACGATCCCGCCGACGCGCTGGACGCTCTGCTGGCGGCTCTGGCCCTGTTCCTGTATCGGGACAGCTTCGGCAAGCCGCATTTCGAACCGTGAGAGAGGGATCTAATGGGGGGAGAACTCATGGAGCTGTATCTGAAGCAGATCCGGGGACCCGCGCCGGGATACAAGGTCCTGGACGACCGCGGCGTACTTCTCTTTACCGCGGCGGGCCTCCGGAAGGAGAGAAAGCTGGTCCATATCCGGAACGCGGAGGGCCTCTATACGGCGTCCGTCCGGGTCGAATCCGGAAGCGCCCACGCCATACTGTACGGCATCGTCGGCGAGGATCCCCATTTTGTCAGCGTATACGAAAAGGACCGGCGCGTGGGCGAATTCCTGCGCACTGAGGAGGGATACGCCTACGAACAGCGCGGACTCTTCGCCGAGGTGAGAGGCCGGGGGAGCCTCATCCGGATCCGGGACAGGGAGGGCTCTCTGATCGCGTCGGTCTCCAGAATCCGGTTCCGGCGTCCGGACCTCTACGTCATGAGCATCGCAAGGCGGCGGAGCGCCTTCGACGTGATTCTCATGACGCTGGCGGTGGATCTGGACTGCACGCGGAACTGACAGCGGAACAAGGAACAGGGAAGGAGCGGCTGAACGATGAAACTGATTTTCAAACAACGGTTCATGACGTGGAGGGATTCCTACGACATCTTCGACGAGGCGGGAAACACGGTCTACACGGTGAACAGCGAGATGTCCTGGACCCAGCTGGCACACGTCCGGGGAGCGAACGGCGGGTATCTGGCGTCCGTCAAGCGGAAGGCCTGGACCTGGCGTCCCACCTTCGAGATCTACGTGGGACCGGATTATGTGGGGCAGATCCGCCGCGCCGGTCCGGTCTTCACGCCTCACTACGAGATCGACTACCGGGGCTGGCAGGCCGACGGGGACTTCATGGGCTTCGACTACACCATCACCGACGCGGCAGGAAATCTGATCGCCGTCGTGTCCAAGGAGCTGTTCCAGTGGACGGACACCTATGTGATCGACGTGCAGGATCCCGACGATTCCCTTTACGCCCTCCTGCTGGTCCTCTCCATCGACCTCGAAAAGGCCTGCAACAAATGATTTGAAAAAGAAAACCGCCGCGCGGTCCGGTTCTTCATCCGGGACTGAACGGCGGTTTTTTCGTTTATGTCAGCGGGACTGCTCCTCCGGCCTGAATTTCCGGAGAGGCAGGTATTTGTACACCTGACGGATATAGTCCCGATAGGCGGGATACTTGCCGGAGGAAATGGTCTCTCCCAGCGCGGAGCTCCCGATGAAGAGCAGCACCAGAAGGAACGCGCCAACTGAGGACCAGTGGAAGATCCCGTATCGGGCCGCTCCGGCTCCTGCGGTGAACAGGCTGAGGGAGAGCCAGATGCCCTGCTCGCCCAGATAATTCGGGTGGCGTATCCGGGACCAGACGCCGAAGGTGTTGAAGCCGAGATTATAGGGCGCGGGAAGCTCGTCCAGGGCTTTTCCTCCGCTCATCAGCTCCTGTTTGGTCCGATGGAAGTGCCACTGAAGCTCGTCGGAAACGGTCTCCAGAATCAGGAACAGCACGGCGCATACGGCCGCCGCGGCGTCTGCAGCGTTGAGCGGAGCCGCGGAATCCATGCAGGCCAGAGCGGGGAGGCAGATGGCCAGCACCAGCGCGTTCTGATAGACGCTGATGAACAAGAGATCGAACAGCGTCCAGAGGATCGGGCGGCTGAACACGGGATTGGCCCGGACGATGGACCAGCGGTAATCCTCGCGGCCGGTCCAGAATTTCAGCCGATACGCGCCTTTTCTGGCGAAATTGATCGTCAGCCGCACGCCCCAGGCCGTGGTGATCAGGGCGAAGAGCAGAAGTCTGGGACGGAATCCGCCTCTTGCCGCGATGATCCACGTGTAGACCACGGGCAGGACGCTCCAGAGCTTGTCCATCTGGGAATAGTTCTTCGTGAGCTCTCCAACCGTGAAGCAGTACAGCATACTGCATCCGCACACGGCACAGAGAACGGTCAGGGTGCTTCTCTGGACCTCGGACAGAGCATAATCGCTGACAAGAAGCTCCAGCGCGGTCAGGACCAGAACCAGGATCACGGCGCAGACGGTCCCCGCCTTCCGCAAACGCTCCTGTCCGTCGGTCCCGACTGCTTCGGATTTTACCGGATTTACCATCATTCGCTTCCTTCCCCGGACGTTCGGCACGGTCCGGCTTTTTTTGATATTATAGCACCGCCTTCCGGTCCGTGTCAACGGGAAGGGATCCGGTTCGGAAAAAAGACCCCCGGACCGGGGCGAAGGGCTCCGATCCGGGGACGGTCTGCCAAAACAGCTATATTTTGAGGCTTACTTTCTCTTTGCGATCCAGGCGGAGCCGAGAACGGTGACGAGCACGATCAGGCCGCCGCCGATGAAGGAGCCGCATCCGGACTTCTTGGCAGCGTTGTCCACCGCGTCGGTCACGGCCTCAGCCGCGTTCTCAACGGCGTCGCCGGCGGCCTCAGCCACGTTTTCAGCAGCCTCGGTCACGTTCTCAGCCGCGTTCTCAACAACCTCTTCCACGGTGGGAGTCTCTTCCTTGGGCTCCTCGGCAGCGGGCTCCTCTTCCTTGGCCGGAGGATCCACCTTGCCGGGCTTGCCGTAGAACTCGACCTCGGCCACGTCGCCGTGGTTCAGGTAGTTGAAGTAGCGGAACATGGTGTAGCCGTAGTTGTTCTCGAAGTCGCCCTCGGTCACGACGGTGTAT
>CACYWX010000300.1 GCA_902778205.1 uncultured Ruminococcus sp.
CCGCCCATGGTCCTCATGTCGTAAAGGACCCCCTTCGTCATGAGGGTCATGAGGGAGCTGGCGATATCCGAGATGACGACATGGCACACCTCGTCCCCCGCGGAAACGGAGTCCTGCACGATCTTTGTCACACCGGCCGCATCCGCCTCAGCCTGCGTGACAATGACGATATTCAGACGGTCGGAAGCTGCCATATCGCGTTGGGCCAGCGCGTCGTTGACCACCTCGCCGGTCTCCTCTTCCGCGGCAAAGTTCCGCCGGGTGGGATAGCTGACTCCCAGCATCTTATAGGTGAGTCCGCCGAGATCCAGAGCCGGAAGCGCGTCGACAATATCGGTCTCGGGAGCCTCCGTCTCCTCGGGCTCCTCCGCAGCGGCGGCAGGCTCGGTCAAAACCGCGTCCGTTTCCTCCTCCTCTCCGGCGCATCCGGTCAGCGGAAGGACAAGCAGAGCCGCAAGGATCAGGGCAGTCCATCTGTTTTTCATCACAACCTCCTGTATGGCCTCAGTTTCCGATCATCCTACATTCTCACGGAAGACCGCGCCGAAACCTCCCGCATGGTTTCCTCATAGGTGCCGTCGGAGTTCCAGAACATATGGGACGTCACAGCCTCCGGGAACCAGATCCCGTCGTCGAACATGCCCGCCATGCCCAGCGCCACCTTTCCCTCGGGATCCAGGGAATGGATGTACCGCGTCATTTCCTGGGCGGCGGCTCCGTACTGCATCCACTGGCCCTGCAGGAACTTCCATCTCTTCGCCCTGAGCGCCGTGTCGTGGGCGATCAGCTCCGGATGGGCCTCCCCCAGAACGAAGGGCCCTCTCTGATAGACGAACCGGCTCCAGTCCAGGGTGCAGTAGCCCTTGTAGAGGATCCCCGTCTTCCCCTCCGGCCGAAGATTGATAATGTCGCGGACAAAGGACTTCGTCCTCTCAAGGGCGTTCTCAGGCTGAAAATCGGGCTCGGAATTCAGGGGAAAGGCATCGTGGTTCTCCCAGATGATCTCAACCCGCGGATCGGTCCCGGCGATGTCTCCCAGATTACCCCGGACGGAATCCGCGTGGAGCCCGAACTGAATCTGAAGCCCCGGCCATCGCGCCAGCAGGTCTCCCGCGGTGTCGTTGACCAGCTTCACCACGGTGGCCGCGATGGATCTTCCGCCGATCTCGGAGTCGCCCCGTTCCGTGAAGGACTGGAAGTAGATCCCGTCCACATCAAGGGGCGCGTATTCCCTCTCAAAACGCTCCAGAACCGACTGGCGCACCCCGTCGAGATACTCTTCGTCGATGCTCTTGATTTTTCCGCATCCGTCGATCCATCCCCAGGCGAAACCCCAGATCACCCGGATTCCCCATTCATGGGCGTAATCGATGATTTCCCGGGCATTCACGGGACAGAAGTCGTTCCAGAGGATCACCTCGTTCAGCTTCTGCCGCGCCATGTTCCGCATGAACAGCCGGTAGTCGTTGATGGGGTGGCCCCAGGTGAAGATGAGCCGCCGCTCAGTCTGCGGACGAGAGATGTGGGTGCTGTCCGGCAGAGTGAAGTCCAGGGTCTCCCGGCTGTCGCACATGGGATAGTGAGCGTGCTGAACAAGGTAATGGTCGAGGAAATCCACGGCTCCGTAGTAAACCGCCCGGTCGTCCCATCCGGCGATCAGCACCCAGTTGTACGCGCCGTCGGAGGGATTCTGCATGACGCGGATACAGTACCCGTTCTCCGGGACCTCTTCCGGGCAGATGTACCGGGCAAGCAGTCCACTCTCCTCCCTTCGCCCGATGACGACGGCGCACTTCTCCGGCGGCGTGCCGTCATCCCTGCGGCACGGGAGCACATGCAGGGTGTATACGCCCGGCTCCCGCGTGACCCTCATGCCGATCTCCGCCGACAGCAGTCCCACGGCTTTGGCCTGCATCCCCTCGTACCGGCTGTAAACAACTTCCCAGGCTGTCCTCTTGTCGTAGGTGATCTTTCCCATAAGTCCGTTTCCTCCCGGTTCAAAGCTCTTCTCCGCAACCCCTGTCTGTATTATATCCGTTTTCCAAAACAAAATCAAGGAATGATTCGCGCAGATAACAGGGACGATCCGATCATCCTGTTCAAAAATGCGCCCGTTCCCTTGACAGACCGCGGCCGAACGCTTATAATAGCCGTGAGAGGCAGGTGAGGGGCATGACGGAGCTCAGCCGGCTGGCGGATATGGATTTCAGCCTTTCGAATATCCTGGTCCGGGAGGAATTCTGGCCTCCCAGCGTCTCCTACGACTACAGCAGCCGCGGACGGTCCCAGAATCTCATCCACATCATCACGGAGGGCATCCGGATCTACCGCACCGGCGCCGGAACCATCCGCATGAGCGCCGGGGAGCTTCTGTTCATCCCGGACGGGACGCGGTACTATACCGTCGGGCAGGGGCGCTGCTCCGGCATCGGCATATGCTTCGACCTGTCCACGCCCCGAGGCAGCCTCTCCGTAAAGCCGGACGTCTATCACTGCTGGCCCGACAAATGCGGCGAGTATCTGTCCCTCATCCGCGAGATGAACACGGGCTTTGCCCTTGGGAGGAACGGGACCCTTCATGTCAAGGCCCTTCTCTGGCTTCTTCTGGACAAGATGATCACGGACATGGCGAACCTCCCCGAGGTGGAGCGCATGATCGCTCCGGCTCTGCGGTATCTGAAGCTGTACTACCGGATGACGGAACCGGTCTCCGTATACGCCGGCATCTGCGGTCTCTCCGAATCGCATTTCCGGAGGAAGTTCCAGGAGTATATGGGGATGTCCCCGCTGGAATACCGGGATTCCCTGCGGTTCGAGGAAGCGCGGCGGCTGTATTCGGGCGGCATGACCATCGCGGAGGCAGCGGAGGCGGTGGGGTTCTGCGACGCTTCGTATCTCCGCCGTCTGTACAAAAAAAGGACCGGCATGAGCTTCCGGGACGCCCCTTCCGCCGATTTCACCTGATCCTGCAGGGAAAGAAAAATGGGATTTGTATATATACTTCTTGCGCTCCTCTGCGGCATCACAAAGGGATACTGCGGGAAAAAAACCAGCGGAATGATCTCTGATTTTCATTCCGCCGTCCGCTTCAACACGGTCAGGATGCTCCTCTGTATCCCGATCGGTCTTGTATTCGTGCTGTTCCAGACCGGAGGGATCTCCTCTCTCCGGACGGACCGGCTCACCCTGACCGTTTCCGCGCTGGGCGGGCTTGCCACGGCGGTTTTTGTGGTCACATGGCTTCTGGCGGTCCGCACGGGCGCTTACATGATGGTGGACGTCTTCCCCACCATGGGCGTCATCCTTCCGGTGTTCCTCTGCCGGGTATTCTTCGGGGAGAGCATCCGGTGGAACCACATCGCCGGGATCCTCGTGCTGACGGCGGCGGCCTATGTCCTCTGCACCTACAACAGAGCCATCGGCAAGCCCCGGCTCACTCCCTCCTCCCTGGCCGTGCTGACCGTCTGCGGCGTGTCCTACGGCCTCTCGTCCTTTTCCCAGAAGTGGTTCCGGTATGAATGCGGGACGGATGTGTCCGTGTACAATTTCTATGTCTATCTGTCCGCAGCGCTCCTGCTTCTGCTCTGCCTGCTGTCCGGAAGCAGGAAGGAGAACACCGGAGCCGGATCTGAAAACGACGCTTCGGTCAGACGGAAACTGCTCTTCTACGTGACGCTGATGTCCGTCTGCATCTTTCTCCACTCCGTCTTCTCCACGTTCGCGGCCGGTTACCTCCCCGCCTCACAGCTGTATCCTCTCATGCAGGGAGGAGCGCTGATCCTGTCCATGGTCATGTCCGCCGTGTGCTTTGGGGAAAAAATCACCCCCCGCTGTGTTCTCGGCATCGCCCTGGCATTCGGCGCCCTGATCCTGACCAACTGTCTCTGACTGTTCCCGGCCGGAAGAAGGGGTTTCCGGCGTTGCTCATAATTCAGATCGATATATATATTTCCTGTACAGAGCATCCAGTATATAGCCGATCCCACTCTTCCTGTATATGCTACTTCCCGCTCCCCTCCTTCAGCTTCTGATCGTGGCGGCAGATGTACTCAAATGTATCCCCTAATGAAAGAAATAGTCTGTGTTGTTTATGGTATCGAGTTTCATCCGGAGTCGTGACCAGATTAATATGGAACAAATCCACTGGTACTGTATTGACAACCATATACCATTTCCCTACCGGTGTTTCAATAAAATATTGAGGTTCAGCATACCAATGCGTATATTTATGCTTCGTGCACAGTTTATCGAGTGTGATCAATGACTCCTTGTCCCTTTTTTCTGATATATCGGAACAGATTTCATTATATCATACTTTGGAGTGGGATTACAAAATCTGCATGGTGTTCTACCTGTTCTGACTGCATCTTTATATCTCGCAAACCCCTTTATATTCTCCAGTTTTGATAATCTTGCGCAATTCCGCAAATGAAAGGTTTGATATCCCTCACCTGAAAAGAAGGCATAAACACTGCTCGACAAGACATACTCATCTTTCTTATTTCCAAATGTCCTCTTTCTCCGGTCATTGCTGAGGCGCTCTCTTTCCTTTGCAGCTGCCTCATACCGTTTAATTGCCGCCTTCTCATTATCCATTTCGAAAGCAAGTTTATAATACTCAATAGCTT
>CACYWX010000301.1 GCA_902778205.1 uncultured Ruminococcus sp.
GCTCATCATCGGCGACCGTCAGACCGGCAAGACCTCCATCGCCGTGGATGCCATCATCAATCAGAAGGGCAAGGACACCGTCTGCATCTATGTGGCCATCGGCCAGAAGGACTCCTCCGTCATGGAGGTCCGGGACCGGCTCAGACAGTACGGCGCCATGGACTACACGATCATCGTCTGCGCCCCGGCGTCCTCCTCCGCCTCCTTCCAGTACATCGCCCCCTTCGCCGGAGCGGCCATGGGCGAGTACTTCATGTACGGCGGGCGGGACGTGCTGATCGTGTACGACGATCTGTCCAAGCACGCCGTGGCCTACCGGGAGATCTCCCTGCTGCTGGGACGTCCATCCGGACGCGAGGCCTATCCCGGCGACATCTTCTACCTCCACGCCAGACTGCTGGAGCGTGCGGCTCAGCTGTCCCCGGAGAAGGGCGGCGGCTCCATGACGGCTCTTCCCGTCATCGAGACCCAGGCCGGCGACATTTCGGCCTATATCCCCACCAACGTGATCTCCATCACGGACGGACAGATCTTCCTGGATTCCGACCTCTTCAACGAGGGACAGCGGCCCGCCGTCAACGTGGGGCTTTCCGTGTCCCGCGTGGGCTCCGCGGCTCAGACCCGGCTCATGAAGCAGGTCTCCTCCCGTCTGCGCATGGATCTGGCCCAGTACCGGGAGCTGGCGGGCTTCACCCAGTTCGGCGCGGATGTGGACGCCTCTACCCGACGGGTGCTGGAATCCGGACGCCGCATGATGGCCGCTCTGCGCCAGAGACGGTACGCTCCCCTTCCCGACTGGCAGCAGGCCCTGTTGATCTTCGCGGTCTCCGAAGGGCTGGCGGCGGACGTGGATCCCTCCGGCATGGAGGCCTGGTCCGCGCTTCTGACCGACCGCATGGCGGAGCTCCATCCCGAGCTTCTGGCCCTTCTGAAGCTGGGCGGCAAGCTGTCCTCCTCCGAGCGGGAGGAGCTGAAGCGGGCTGCGGCGGAGTGCGTGTCGAAGGAGGCGGCCTGACATGGCGAGTCTGCGGGAGCTGAGAAAGCATCTGGCCAGCGTGGAAATGACCGGACAGATGGCAGGAGCCATGAAAACCGCCGCCGCCGTGAAGTTTTCCCGGGTATCCGCCGTCATGGAGACCTTTTCCGCCTACGCTTCGGCCTGCTCCGCCCTGCGGGAACGCTTCGGAGCCGCGCTGGGAACGGTCCTGCCCCCCTCCGATCCGGGCGCGCCTCCCTGCTATGTGCTGCTGGGAGCGAACCGGGGTCTCTGCGGCGGGTACAACATCGAGCTTTACGACTACGCCGACCGGATCCTCTCCGAAGCGGGAGACCGGATCCTGATCGCCGCGGGACGCCATGCCGTATCCCATTTCCGGGAGCGTGGAGAGGAACCGGAGGCCGTGTTCGATCTCCCGGACGCGCCGGAGCCCTCGGACGCGGAACCGATCCTTGACGCCGCCCTGGACCTGTACCGGGAGGGACGTGCCTCCTCCGTGATCCTGATCTGGCAGAGGTTTGTCAACACCCTGACTCAGGTTCCCTCCTCCTTCGTCCTTCTGCCGCTTGACAAAACCGGCGGGGAGACGGGAGGAAGAGACACCGCGCCCGAGCCCCTGTATCTGCCGGACCGGGAGACCGTCCTGCGCTCCGCCGCCGAGGCCTGCGTCCGGGCGGAATTTCTCACCCGGGTCTTCGAGGCATCCGCCGGGCATCAGGCCGCGACCCTGACCACCATGCGCTCCGCCTGCGACAACGCGGAGGAGACGGCGGCGGCCCTGACGGCGGACATCAGCCACAAGCGGCAGAGCGAGGTCACGTCCAGCGTCATCGAAACCTCCGGCGGGAACGCGCGCCGGGAAGAATAACCCACCATCATCAGGGAGGAGCCCCATGCAGAAGGAAAGAGACGGCATCATCACCCGCATCAACGGCCCGGTCGTAGACATTCTGTTCAACGATCTGGATCTGCCCGACATCTTTCATGCCGTGGTGGTTCCGAAGGAGAACGGCGTCGTCACCCTGGAGGTCTCCCAGCACCTGAACCAGCACGAGATCCGGTGCATTTCCATGGAGAGCACCGACGGCCTGTCCCGGGGCATGCGCGCCGTCGATACGGGCAGACCCATCTCCGTGCCCGTGGGAAACGGGACTCTCGGCCGCATGATCAACGTGCTGGGCGATCCCATCGACCGGGCCGGACCGGTGGAAACCGACGAGCGCTGGCCCATCCACCACGCCGCGCCTCCCTTCACGGATCTGGTTCCCGTGACGGAGATCCTGGAGACCGGCATCAAGGTCATCGACCTCATGACTCCCTATGCCCGGGGCGGCAAGATCGGTCTGTTCGGCGGCGCGGGCGTTGGCAAGACCGTTCTCATCATGGAGCTGATCCGGAACATCGCCTTCGAGCACGACGGATACTCCGTGTTCGCCGGCGTGGGCGAGCGGTCCCGGGAGGGCAACGATCTCTGGAACGAAATGAAGCAGTCCGGGGTGCTGGACAAGACCGCCCTGGTGTTCGGGCAGATGAACGAGACCGCCGGAGCGCGCCTGCGGGTCCCTCTGGCCGGGCTCACCATGGCGGAGTACTTCCGGGAGCACTCCCGCAAGGACGTCCTGCTCTTCATCGACAATATCTTCCGCTTCTCCCAGGCGGGCTCCGAGGTTTCGGCGCTTCTGGGACGGCTCCCCTCCGCCGTGGGCTATCAGCCGACCCTGGCCACGGAAATGGGCAAGCTGCAGGAACGCATCGTCTCCACGAAGAACGGCTCCATCACCTCGGTCCAGGCCATCTATGTGCCCGCGGACGATCTGACGGACCCCGCCCCCGCTGCGGCCTTCTCCCATCTGGACGCCACCACGGTCCTGTCCCGCAGCATCGTGGAGCTGGGCATCTACCCCGCCGTATCTCCGCTGGAATCCTCCTCCCGGATGCTGTCGCCGGACGCCGTGGGGGAGCGCCATTACCGCTGTGCCGGGGAGGTCACCCGGGTGCTCCAGCGGTACAACGAGCTGCAGGACATCATCGCCATTCTGGGCATGGATGAACTGTCTCCCGAGGACAAGCGGACGGTGCGCATCGCCCGGCGGGTCCAGCGGTTCATGAGCCAGCCCTTCCACGTGGCGGAGGGCTTCACGGGGATCGAGGGAAAGTACGTGCGCACGGAGGACACCGTCTCCGGCTTCGAGGCGATCCTGGGCGGCGAATGCGACGATCTGCCCGAGCCCGCCTTCCTCATGGCCGGAACCATCGACGACGTGCGGGCCGCGGCAAGGGACGGAGGCTGAAACCATGGACGGGAAAACCATCACCCTGATCCTCACCGCGCCGGACCGGCCCCAGACGAGGATCGAATGCGATTCCGTCCGCTTTTCCGTCCCCGACGGGGTGAAGAAGAAGAACGCGGGCGGCGGCGTCGGGATCCGGAGAGGCCACGCGGACGCCCTCATGGCGGTATCCCCCGGCCGGGTCCTGGCTCTGCTGGACGGGAAGCCGGTCTTTTCCTGCGCCGTCGGAGGAGGACTTGCCGCCGTCACCGGGGAATCCGTGTCCATCCTGACGGACCGGTACGAAGCGCAGAGTGGTCAGGCATGAAGTCATAAATCGAAAAAAGGCCCTCGTCCGGCCTTTTTCTTTGGCAAGGAGGCAAATAAATGAAAGGCGTCACAAGCTGGAGCTTTCACCCCTGCAAGCCCCTTCTCTTCGACGCGGGGGAGATTACCGTCTGCCGCGTCTGCCCCGGTCCCGGCAAAATCTCCTTCGACTGGCTCCCTCTCCCGGAGGCGGACCGTCCCGTATACACCGTCCTCTGGCGCAGACGCGGATCGGAGGAGTCCTTTATGACCCGCGAAACCGCCGAAACCACCGCTCTGCTGGAGGATCTGGAGGACGGGGTCGACTATGAATTCGCGGTCCGGTGCGGGGAGAAGCGGTCACGGCTGCGGCTGGCCAGACCGGGATTCGTCCCCGGGGATTCCGTGGTCAACTACCTGCATCCGGAGGACGGAGCTTACTCCTTTTCCGGCCACTGCCTCTGCTCCCCCTCTCTGGTGCGCCATCCGGACGGCTTTCTTCTGGCGTCCATGGACGTGTTTCAGGGCGGCGCGCCTCAGGATCTGAGCCTGATCTTCCGCTCGGACGATGACGGCGTCACCTGGCGGTACGTGTCGGAGCTGTTCCCCTGCTTCTGGGGCCGTCTGTTCATCCACCGGGGCGCGCTCTACATGCTGGCCTGCTCCACGGAATACGGCGATCTGCTCATCGGACGCTCCGACGACGGCGGGAAGACCTTCGGCATGCCAACGGTGCTGCTCCGCGGTTCCAGCGGCTTTCGTCAGAAGGGCGTCCACAAGAATCCCCAGCCGGTCATGGTATACGGAGGGCGGCTGCGGATCACCCTGGAGTGGGGCTCCTGGGCCTCCGGAACCCACGCCGCCATGTGCGCCTCCGTGGACGAGGACGCCGATCTGCTGGACGCCTCCGCCTGGCATTTCACGCCTCCCGTCCCCTACGATCCCGCATGGGAGGGCGCGGCGGAAGGGCCCAGTCCCGGGTGCATCGAGGGCTGCCCGGTGGTGTTTCCGGACGGAAAGCTGTATAACGTCATGCGCT
>CACYWX010000302.1 GCA_902778205.1 uncultured Ruminococcus sp.
TCATGGTCTTTTTCCACGGAGGAGGACTGGAGGGCGGCAATCGGGGGGACGGCTCCGATCCCGTCTTCACCGAGCTGGCCTCGCGGGGGATCAGCGTCCTGACGGCGGACTACCGCATGTATCCCGCGGCCCGCTTCCCGGATTTCATCGAGGACGCCGCCCTCTGCGTTGCCTTTGCCCGGAAAAGCCTCCCCTTCCGCTCCCTCTGCGTCGGAGGCTCAAGCGCCGGAGGCTACCTCACCATGATGCTCTGCATGGACGTCCGGTATCTGGCCGCTCACGGCATCGACGCAAGGGACCGCTCCCAGATCGCCGGATACTTCTGCGACAGCGGACAGCCCACCGTCCATTTCAACATCCTGAGGGAGCGGGGACTGGATACGCGGCTGGTGCGGGTGGACGAGGCGGCTCCCGTCTATTTCGCCGGACCGGTCGAGCATCCGGAAACCCTGCCCATGATCGCCCTCATCGTGGCAGACGGGGACATGGTCAACCGGCCCGAGCAGAACCGTCTCATGGCCCGCACCCTCCTCCACTTCGGATGGCCGGAGGAATGCGTCCGCTTCACCGAAATGAAGGGCTATGGCCACACGGGCTACAATTACGCCGCCGCCCCCGACGGATCCCTCGTCTACCCGCCCATGATCGAAGCCTTCGTCCGGGCCGCTGAGGAGAGAGCCGCCGGAGACGGACAATGAAAGAAAAGGAGTGCCGCCATGATCCACTTCCGTGAAATCGCCGCCCATTACGGCCTGGGGGGACTGCTCTCCGCGCCTGAGCCAGTCCTGGGCGGTCTGCTCCACACCACCTACCGTCTGGACACGCCGGAGGGCTCCTATGCCGCCAAGATCCTCAATCCCGCCGTCATGAAGAGACCCGGCGCCGCGGACAACATGATCCGGTCCGAACGCATCGCCCGGGCCATGGCGGAGCACATCCCGGCCGTGGCCGCCGTGGAGCGGGACGGATCCCCCCTGTCCCTCATCGGCGGGGAGTACGTCATGCTCTACCCCTGGCTCACCTGCCGTCCGGTGTTCCCGCCCAAGATCGGCGCGCGCCATGCGGAGAAGATCGGCGCGGTCCTGGCCCGGATGCACGAGGCGGGAGCCGCCCTTCTCCGCTCCGGGACCATCCCTGCCGAGGGATCCGCTTCCCCCTCCTCACCCCGCGTCTGGGAGGAGGAGTACGCATCCGCCGAAGCCGCCGCGCCGGGAGCTCCGTGGCTCGCTCCCCTGAAGGAGGCCGTTCCCATGCTGGATGAGCTGGAGGAACGAGCGGGCAAGGGCTCCCCGTCCCTGACGCCCTCCGTCCTCAGCCACCGGGATCTGGATCCGAAGAACGTGCTGTGGGAGGGACCGTCCCCCCGGATCATCGACTGGGAGTCCGCCGGAGAGACCGATCCCGCGGCTGAGCTTCTGGAGGCTCTGCTGTCCTGGTCCGCCTGCGACGGGCAGCTGCGGGAGGATCTGTTCCGGGCCATGGCCGACGCCTACCGCTCCGTCCGGTCCGTGGAGGGCGAGCCCTGGGACGCGGTGTTCGACGCCTCCTTCCGGGGACCGCTGGACTGGCTGGCCTACAACGTCCGCCGTGCCTCCGGTCAGGAAACCGATCCCGACGGAAATCACGACCGGATGGTGGGAGCCTCCGAGGTGTCCGGGACCCTCCGCGCCCTCTCCGCAAGAATCCCGCAGCTTGAAACGGCCCGGGAATGGCTGGGAGTCTGACATGCCCTCCCGCATCCTTCATCTGGCGGTGACCGCCCGTCTTCTGGAAGCCCTTCCCTTCCGCTCCCCGGCCCGTCTGCGGATCGGCTCCGTGGTTCCCGACGCGGAGCTGTTGTCCGGCGATCCGCCCGTCAAGCGCGCCCACTATCCGAGGGTGCTCGAGAACGGCGCGCGGAAGACCATGGACCTGACCGGATTCCGCCGCAGATACGCCGACCGGCTCCTGACGGACGATCTGGTCCTCGGTTATTATCTCCATCTGGCGGGCGACGTGATCCACCGTCAGCTCTTCTACAACGAAATCGGCTGGTATCCGGTGAACCGGGACGCGGTCCGGGCCCTCCACCGGGACTACACTCTGCTCAATCCCGTTGTCATTCCGCGGTACGGCATCCGGGCGGAGGAGGTCATCCCTTCCCCCGAGACCCTGGCACAGCTCGCCTCCGATCCCCTGTTCAGCGTGAACCGCTTCGATCTGCCGGGGTTCTTCTCCGACATGGAGGGAGACTTTTTCCCACCGTCCGGCGAACCGGAGGAGTTCTCCGTCTTCACCCCGGAGCTGGCCGAGGAATGGATCCGGAGGGCCGCGGAGGCTCTGGTCCCCGAGGTGGTTTCCCTGAGAACCCGGGGCGTTTCCGTTCTGGACGAGGAGGCCATGAGCTGGGAGCGAAGGCCCGCCGTTCCCCGCTGAAAGCGGACAGTCCCGCCGTCACACCGTCCCTTCCGCCGTCCCGGAAAGGGCGGTTTTTTCATGCAGACGCAGAGTACGATTAAGGATTCATGAGAAAAGCCCTCTCCGTCTTGACAGCGGATACTGTGCGTCGTATAATACTCCGCGAAAGGAGGCATTCCATGGACGTTCAGATGAAACGGGGTCTCCTTGAGATCTGCGTGCTGTCGGCGATCCGGGATTCGGACTCCTACGGCTACCGCATCATCAAGGACCTGAAGCCTTATATGGAGATTTCGGAATCCACCCTGTATCCCATCCTGCGCCGTCTGGAGGCCGCGGGCTGCCTGACGGTCCGGAGCGAGACCCACAACGGACGCCTGCGCAAGTATTACCACATCCTGCCCGCCGGCGAGGAAAGGATCCGCCGGTTCCGGGAGGAGTGGCGTGAGCTGACCGCCGCGTACCGGTTCATCACGAGACCGGCCGCCGGAGAAGGAGAGCGAGAATCATGACGAAAGCTGTATTTATGCGTACCCTGTCCGACCGGCTGGTGTCCGTCACGCCGGAGCGGATCGCCCCGACGGACGCCGTGCGCTTCCTGGACTATTATGAAGAGATGATCGACGACCGCATGGAGGACGGTATGAGCGAGGAAGAGGCCGTCGCCGCGGTGGGGCATCCGGACGACGTTTTCCGCGCCATCCTCGCCGCCCTGCCGCAGTTCCCCGCTTCCGCGGAAAGACAGCCGGAACCCGTCCCGCAGCCCGTTCCCCCGACACGGGAGAAGAAGAGTTCCCCGTGGAAGACCGTCCTGCTGATCGTATCCTCCCCGGTCTGGGTCCCCCTGCTCATCGCGGCGGCGGCGATCCTCTTCAGCCTGTATATTGCTCTCTTTGCGGTCGTCGTTTCCTTCTGGGGCGTGTTCGTCTCCCTGGCGGCAAGCGGCGCGATTCTGATCGCTTCATCGATCCCGCTGTTTATCGGCGAAGGCATGCCCGCGGGAATGGCTTCCCTCGGGTTGGGACTGGCCTCGGCAGGTCTGGCCATCCTCTTCTTCTTCCTCTGCACGGCCTTTACCCGCCTCTCCGCCCGCCTGACCGAGGTCACCTTCCGCGGCGCGGTTTCCCTGTTTCACAGAAAGGAGCGCAGATCATGACGAAAAAAAGCTTTCTCATCACCGCCTTCGTGCTGATCCTTGCCGGAGGGCTGCTCTTCCTGTTCGCCCTGTCCCGGGTGGGCTTCGACGTGAAAAAATTCGGGAGCAGGAGCTATGAAACCGAGGAGATCCCCCTGACGGAGCCCTTCACCTCCATCCGGACCGATCTCATGGACTGCTCCGTCACTCTGAACGTCGATCCCTTTGACCGGACCCGCGCCGTCCTCACCTGCTCGGAAGATTCGCCCGTGACCTTGACCGTGGAGGGCGGCGTGCTGACCGTCACCCAGAAGGACACCCGCCCCTGGTACCGGCGCGTCGGGTTCTTTGAATTCGGCGGCGCGTCCGTGGAGCTGTACCTGCCCCATGATCTCCGCCCGGATCTTCATGCGGAGAGCATGAGCGGCGATTTCCGCGCGGGGGGCCTTGTCGGTCTCGGAGCGGCACAGGTGAAGACCGTCTCCGGGGATATTGAATGGAACGGAGCCTCGGCGGACAAGCTGGAGGTGAGAACCAGCAGCGGAGACATCTCCCTGGACCGCGCGTCCGTTCCCCGGGGGATCACCGTCGACACCACAAGCGGAGACGTGTCCCTGAACGACTGTACGGCGGCGTATACCCTGCTCGTCCACACCACAAGCGGGGACATTCAGCTCAAAAACGTCTCGTCGGACGGGCCTCTGACCGTGGAAACCGTGTCCGGAGAGCTCAAGGCGGAGAGCGTGACCGCGGAAAACGTCGTGAACCTGAAAAGCACCAGCGGGGATTTCCTGCTGGGGGACTTCATCGTCCATGAGACCTGCCATATCAAGACCACCAGCGGGGACGTGCATTTTCTCCGCTCCTCCGCAGAGGATTTCAAGGTGCAGACCGTCAGCGGCGACGTCACCGGAACTCTTCTGACCGAGGCGGACCATCAATGGGGCAAGGGGGATCAGCAGGGCATGGGCTGGTCCGTCACGACATCCAGCGGCTATGTGAGCATCTACCCGGCGGAATAAAGGTCGGATATTCACCTTCGGGATTCATCGGATCGGAGTCTTCATCGGCTCCGGT
>CACYWX010000303.1 GCA_902778205.1 uncultured Ruminococcus sp.
TCTGACGGTGCGGCGGGCCTCTCAGCTCCCTCACCGGCACTACCGTCGCATTGTGCGTCTGGACCGGGGAGAGGTCGAGGTCCGGTGGGAGGAGAATGGCGTTCTGTTCCGGCGGCGCACCTTCGTCTCCCGGTCCGACGGGCTGGTCTACACGGAGCTCTCGGCCTCGGAGCCCGGGAGGATCTCCGCGGACCTCGGTCTGGCGGTCCACGATCAGGATGCGAAGGAATCGGCTCTGGTGCGTGATCCCCGGTTTTCCGCTTCCCTGCGGCGGGAGGGCTCCGAGGGCCTTGTCTCCTTCTCTGCGGACTGCTTCACCACCTACGCGCCGGCGTCGGGACGGTTCGGGGCCGTACTGCGGGTGATCCCCTCGGGCGGGACCGTCGAGACGGCGGGGGATGGATCGGTCCGGATCACGGGAGCGGATTCGGTGCTGGCGGCGGTCCGGGTCTTCGTGTCGGACAGCGCGTAGATCGACGGGGACCGGTATATCCGGGAACTGGACGCGGCGGAGCCCTATGAAATCGCGCTGAAACGCCATCTGCCCCTGCACCGGCGGCTTTACGACCGGGCGTCCCTGACTCTGACGGAGGGGGAGAGCCGGTCCAACGAGGAGCTTCTGCTGGAGGCCTTCGACGGGGAGATGTCAGCGGAGCTGGCGGAAAAGCTCTGGGCCTTCGGAAGGTATCTCCTGATCTGTGCCTCGGACGACGGGCCCGATCCGGACGGAAACCCGCCCCTGCCCATGTCCCTGGTGGGCCTCTGGCTGTCCTCCTACACGGGCATGTGGGCCATTCACATGTTCAACGTGAACTTCGAGATGATCTACTGGAACGCCCTCTCGGGGAACATGCCCTCCCTGCTCCGCTCAGCCCTTGAATACGTGGAGCGCTTCATGGAGGACTTCCGCGAGAACGCCAGGAAGCTGTACGGCTGCCGCGGAATCTGGATCAACTCCGTCAACACCCCGGAATCCGGGAAGAACGCCTGTCTTGCGGACCACATCATGAACTGGACGGGAGCCGCAGCCTGGCTGTCCGCCCTGTTCCGGGACTACGCGCGGTACACGGGGGACTCCGGCTGGCTGAGGGAGCACGCCCTTCCCTTCATGCGGGAGGCGGCGCTGTTCTACGAGGACTTTCTCACCGAGGGGGAGGACGGGACTCTGCGGTTCGCTCCGTCCGTATCGCCGGAAAACGTGCCCCGGAATGTGCTCCGGGATCTGGACTCCCGCTCCCAGGCCGCGGTCAACGCCGTCATGGACGTGTCCCTGTGCCGGGAGCTTCTGACGGGCCTCTGCGAGGACGCCGGGCGGTGCGGGATGTACAGGGACGAGATCCCCCGCTGGCGGGATATGCTGGCAAAGCTCCCTCCTTATCGGATCAACCCGGACGGATCCCTGGCGGAGTGGATCGATCCCTTCTACGAGGACGAGAACGCCCACCGGCATCAGAGCCACCTCTACGGAGTGTTTCCGGGCCACGAGATCCGGGAGGGCTCTCCACTGTTCCCGGCATACCGGCTGGCGGAGGACAAGAGGCGCACGGAAGGACTGTCCTCCATGTCCTCCTGGGGGCTGGTCTGGATGGCGGGAACCTTCGCCCGGCTCCGGGACGGGGATCGCGCTCTCTCCGCCCTGTCCGAAATGGTCCGTCACTGCTGCATGCGGAATTTCTTCACCGTCCACAACGACTGGCGGCGCATGGGACCGGCGGGATGCGACGACATGCGGGCCGCTCCCCTTCAGCTGGACGCCATAGCGGGATTCCCGGCGGCGGTGAACGAAATGCTCCTCGATTCCTCCGACGGGACCCTGACCCTCCTGCCTGCTCTGCCCTCCGCCTGGAAGCGGGGCGAGGTCCGGGGACTCTCTGCGGTCGGCGGCTTCACCGTGTCCGTCCGATGGGACGAGGAGGGCGCGGAGGCGGAGATCTCGGGAGCGGGATCCGTCCCGGTGAAGCCCGGGGGAGGCTTCCGGTTCGATGACGGAAAAAAGGAGCGGACCGCATCCGCTCCCTGTACGCTCAGGCTGATCCGGGACGGGGTCTGATCACTCCGCGTCCACGGCGTAAGTAAACCGGCTGAATCCGGCGGAGCCTCCGGCCTGCTCCCCGGCGATGCAGAACAGCCCGGTCCGCACGCCCGTGAAATGATCCAGACGGTAGACCAGCTTATGCTCCCCTCCCAGCGGGACCCAGACTCCGTTCCGCTCCGCGAAGAAGCGCACGGTGTCCCGGAGCTCCCGGAAATCGAAGGTCATCCGCAGGCGGACGGAGCTCCCCTCCAGCGGGATCCGGGCGGTTTCGGCCAGCCCCTCGTCCGTCTTTTCCCGCAGGACGGCGAAATACCGGTCTCCCTCCCGGAGCAGCGCTCCCTCGGCGAAGAGTCCCTGCAGAGCGACAAATCCCGCCCGGTCTCCGTTCCGCAGATCCGATCCGTCCACGGTGACCTCCGCCGTACATCCGGGACCGAAGGTCCGCTGGGTCAGGGTGTTCCGGGCGTGCTCCGCGTCGGGATCGACCCGTCCCGTCCGGATCCTCAGAACGCCGTTCCCCCGCGTGACGAGGGACAGCTCCGGCTCATGGTTCCATTCCCAGACGTCCGGGAAATCCGGAGAGGTGAAATCGTCGTCCGCGAAGAGGGGCCTGTATGCGTATCCGGGGCGGAGGTCCTCCGGATGAAGCTCGCGCGGCGGCTTCTCAAGCACCGGCCGGTCTCCCTCCCAGCGGACGGGCACCAGCACCGGGATCCGCCCCACCGCGCCGTGGTCCTGGAACAGCATGGCGTACCAGTCCCCCGAGGGGGTGTCCACAATGCCGCCCTGCGCGACGCCCTGACGGTGAAAACCCATGTCGTCCTCCAGCACGTCGCCCCCCGTCCAGTCTCCCGTCAGGGAATCGGCGGAGAACACGGCCTCCGTCCGCATGTGACCGGCAGGCCAGTGGATCAGGAACAGGTAGTACCGCCCGCGGATTTTGTAGAGATGGGAGCCCTCGTACCCCAGCCCCCGGGCCTCATCACGGACGAGGATCCGGTCCAGTCCGCCGGGTCTGGGGCGGGACAGATCCGGCTCCAGCTCCGTCAGGCGAATCTCCCGGCCTCCGTAGGCGATATAGACCCGTCCGTCGTCGTCAAACAGGAGTGAGCTGTCGTGATAGAAGCCCTCCATGGGGCGGCGGGTCCAGGGTCCTTCCGCAGCCTCGGCGGTATAGTGGTAGGTTTTTCCGGTGTCGTTGGCAACGAAGACCGCATGAAAGAGGCCGTCGTGGTACCGCAGGGACGCCGCCCACATGCCGCGGGAGTAGATGTTCCCTCCATCCATCCGCTGACCCGGGGTGGAGTCCAGCTTTTCGTAGATGTGACAGGCGGTCTCCCAGTGAATCAGGTCGTGGGAGCGCAGGATCACGCCTCCGGGGAAGAAATGCATGGTGGTGCTGATCATGTAGTAGGTGTCGCCCGCGCGAATGATGTCCACGTCGGGTTAATCCGCCCAGATCACAGGATTGTTTGTCAAGGTTCCGCCTCCCTGATTGCAGATGATGTCCGTATTATAACAGGAAGCGGGCAAAAAGTCCATAGCTCCGGCTGATTTCGAGGCCGGTCGGAAGGAGAAATGCGCATGCCGTCCGTCAACACCGCCAGCAAGGGCTACCGGGATCTGCCCATCGCCGACAGCCACATCCACATGACCTATCCCATGCCCCTCTCAGAGCAGGCGTGGATGCTCCGGGGGTACATGGACTATTTCGGGTGACGCCGGATCGCCCTGCTGGGTCTGCCTCATTCGGTCCGGTCCGCCTCCGACGATCCCGCGAACAATCTGAAGGTTCTGTATCTGAAGGACCTTCTGAACCGGGAGGATCCGGGACGGCGGGTCTATGCCTCCGGAGGCCTGTGGCACTTCTTCGACGGACGGGACACGGCGAAGGGATTCCTGCGTCAGGCTCGTGACCTGTACGCGCTGGGCTTCGACGGGCTGAAGGTGCTCCTCGGCAAGCCGGAGCTGAGGGCGCGGTTCGGGCATTCCCTTTCGGATCCTCTCCTGGAAGGGGTCTGGACCTTCTGCGAGGAGCGCGGATTCCCGGTGACGCTCCATCTCGGCGATCCCGCCGCGTACTGGGAGCCATGGGACAACGGACACCCGCCCACCTATGGTCCCGATCTCCCAACCCTCGAGGTCCTGCGGGGGGAGGTGGACGAGGTGCTGGCGGCTCATCCGGACCTTCCCCTGACCCTCTGTCACTTTTACTTCATGGGAGAGGAGCCGGAGCGGGCGGACCGGTTTCTGGACGGGCATCCCTCCGTGCTTTTCGATCTGACGCCGGGGAGCGAGATGTTCGCGGGCTTCTCAAAATCCATCGGAGAATGGCGCGCCTTTTTCCACAAGCACCGGGAGCGGATCCTCTTCGGCACGGACACGGACAACTGGGCCGCTCCGGACACGGAGGAGGGATACCGGCACAACTTCTCCTATCCCTTCAATCTGGTCCGCAACGCACTGGAGTCCCCGGGACCCTTCCGCTTCGAGGACGTGGACTGGGGGGAGCTTCTGCCGCTGTCTGTCGACGAGGAGACTCTCCGGATGATCTACGAGGGGAATTTCGTCCG
>CACYWX010000304.1 GCA_902778205.1 uncultured Ruminococcus sp.
GTCTGCCTGGGCGTCGCGGCAGGCAGCACGTCCGTCCCTCTCCGGGATCTGTTCCGGATCCTCGCGGGACGGGGCGGGGAGGACACGGCGGCGGTGATTCTGACGAAAATCCGACTGCCCCGGACGCTGGCCGCCCTTCTTCTGGGAGGCGCGCTGGCTCTGGCGGGCTATATGCTTCAGACCTTCTTCCACAACCCCATCGCCGGGCCCTTCGTCCTTGGGATCTCCTCGGGCGCGCGGCTCATGGTGGCGGCAGCCCTCATCGCGGCGGCCCGGGGTATGATCCGGCTCAATTCCGCTCTGCTGGCGGCGGCGGCGTTTCTCGGAGCGCTTCTGGCCATGACCGTGGTCCTTCTCATGTCCTCGAAGATCCCCGGCATGTCCCTGCTCATCGTGGGCGGCGTCATGATCGGCTATATCTGCACGGCCCTCACCGACATTCTGGTGCATTTCGCGGACGACGCGGACATCGTGAACCTCCGGGACTGGACCGTGGGCTCGTTCTCCGGCATGAAGCGGGAGTCCCTCATCGTGTGCGCGTGGATCGTGCTTCTGTCGGCGGCGGCGTCCTTCCTGCTGTCCAAGCCCATTGGCGCGTATCAGCTGGGGGAGAGCTACGCCCGCGACGTGGGGGTGAACATCCGGGCCGTGCGCGCCGCCATGATCCTCTTGTCCAGCCTTCTGGCCGGATGCGTCGCGGCCTTCGCGGGTCCGGTGTCCTTCGTGGGCATCGCGGTCCCGTTCCTGGTGAAGCGGCTGCTGGGGACGGCAAAGCCCGTTTACATGATCCCGGCGTGCTTCCTCGGAGGCGGCGTCTTCTGCATTCTCTCGGACATTCTGGCGCGGACCGTGGTGTCCCCGGGAGAGCTGGGCATCAGCACGGTGACGGCGGTCCTCGGCGCGCCCGTGGTGCTCGTCATCATGCTGGGAAGGAGGCGGGACCGTGCTTGACGTTATGGACCTGTCCGCGGGCTACGGCGGCCGTGCGGTGCTCCGGGGCGTCCGCTTTTCCGCGGAGCCGGGCGAGATCGTGACCCTGATCGGACCCAACGGTTCGGGCAAATCCACCCTTCTCAAGGCCCTCTCCGGCCAGCTTCCGGTCCTCTCCGGCCGGATCCTCGTGGACGGAGCCGACGCGGGCGGGATGAACCGGAACGCCTTTGCCAGAGCCGTCTCCGCCATGCTGACCGATCGGCCCGAAACCGACATGATGACCTGCCGGGACGTGGTGGAGACCGGACGCTACCCCTATACCGGCGCCTTCGGGATCCTCAGCGGGGAAGACAGGGAGGCGGTCCGGGAGGCCATGGAGCTGACGGACACCGACAAGCTGGCGGATCGGCCCTTTTCCGCCCTCAGCGACGGACAGCGCCAGCGGGTCCTTCTGGCCCGGGCGGTCTGCCGGGAGCCGCGGGTGCTTCTTTTGGACGAGCCCACGTCCTTTCTCGATCTGCACTATAAGTACACCTTTCTGGAGCTTCTGGACCGCCTGCGCCGGGAAAAGAAGCCCGCGGTGGTCATGTCCCTGCACGAGCCCGAGCTGGCGGGAGCGGTATCCGACCGGATCCTCCTTCTGAAGGACGGGGAGCCTGTGGGGTACGGAGCGCCCGGAGCGCTTCTGACGCGGGACAATCTGATCCGCCGGTTCGATCTGACGGACGCGCTCTGGGACAAATATCACGGTTAACGCGGAGAGCCTCTCCGATTAACAATATCATTTCACCATTTTCAGGAGGAAACCCATCATGAAACTCACAAAAATCGCCGCTCTCGCGCTTGTCGCGGTCATGGCGGCCCTGGCCCTGGCCGGATGCTCCGGCTCGAAGAAGCCCGTGATCCTGGTGATCAGCTTCGGCACCAGCTACAACGACAGCCGCGAGGCCACCATCGGCGGCATCGAAAAGGCCATTCAGAACGCCAACCCGGACAAGGAGGTCCGCCGGGCCTTCACCAGCCAGATCATCATCGACAAGCTGAAGGAACGCGACGGCATCGAGATCGACAACGTGGACGAAGCCTTCGCCCGCCTGATCAAGGACGGCGTGAAGGAGCTGATCGTTCAGCCCACCCACGTCATGAACGGCTTCGAGTACGACGATCTCATGGCCGTGGTGGAGGCCAACCGCTCCAAGTTTTCGAGCGTGAAGGTCGGCGCGCCCCTTCTCACCTCCGACGCGGACTACAACGCCGTGATCGAGGCCATCACCGCCGCCACCGCCGAATACGACGACGGCAAGACTCTCATCACCTTCATGGGCCACGGCACCGAGCACGAATCCAACGCCACCTACGCGAAGCTCCAGTCCATGCTGACCGCCGCCGGCAAGACCAACTACTGCATCGGCACGGTCGAGGCGGAGCCCTCCATCGACGACGTCGTGGCGGCGGCCAAGGCGGGCGGCTACACCAGAGTGGTGCTGGAGCCCCTGATGGTGGTGGCCGGCGACCATGCCAACAACGACATGGCGGGCGACGAGGAGGATTCCTGGAAGACCATCCTTCAGAACGAGGGCTTCGAGGTGGTTCCGGTTCTCCGCGGCCTCGGCCAGATCGAAGCGGTCCAGGCCGTCTACGTGGACCACGTGAAGAACGCGAAGTAAGCAAAATATGAAAAACAGGATTTCGAGAATCGTCTCGGTCCTGCTCGCCTCCCTGTGCGTGTCTGCCTCCCCCCTTCCCGTTTCGGCGGCAGGGGGGAGCAGGCCCGTTTACGCGGAGGACGTGGAGAACGGGACCTATGAAATCGAAGCGGAGACGCTGAACTCCTCCATGTTCCGCATCGTGGCCTGCACCCTGACCGTGACGGACGAGGGCATGACGGCCCGCGTGACCCTGAGCGGCAAGGGCTTCGGAAGGCTCTTTGCCGGGCGCGGAGAGGAAGCTGAGAACGGCGCGTATTCCGAGTTCGGCGAGGACGGGGAGGGACGGCACACCTTCGAGATCCCCGTGTCCGCCCTGGATACGCCCGTGCCCGTGGCCGGATGGAGCATCAAGCGGGAGCGGTGGTACGACTACGACGTGGTGTTCCGCTCCGACGCCCTGCCCGAGGGTACGGTGACAAAGAAGGGCCCCGGAGCTGCGGGGATCCTTGCGGGAGCGGGCGTCACCCTGGCGGCGGCGGGCGTGCTGGCCTTCGCCCTGATCAGGAGGAAGAAGAGGCGCGGATGACCATCAACCTTCCCCGGGTCCTCTTCGCCGGCACCTCCAGCGGATGCGGCAAGACCACGGCCGTCACCGCGGTCCTGACCCTGCTGAAGCGGCGCGGGATCGGCGTGACGGCGGCGAAGTGCGGTCCGGATTACATCGACCCCATGTTTCACGAGGCGGTCCTCGGCGTACCGTCCGCGAATCTCGATCCCTTCTTCTGCTCCGGGAACCTGCTCAGGTCCCTTCTGGCGGAGAACGGCGGAGAGCTGTGCGTTGCCGAGGGGGCCATGGGCTATTACGACGGCACCGGCCCGGACGGGGAGAACAGCGCCTACGCCGTGGCAAGGGAGACCGGATGTCCCGTGGTCCTCGTGGTGAACGGCCGGGGAGCCTCCGCGTCCCTTCTGGCCGTGCTGGAGGGCTTTCTGCGCTACCGGCCGGACAGCGGGATCCGCGGCGTCCTGTTCTCGAACGTCACGGCCATGACCTATGCCATGCTCCGGAAATGGACCCTGGCCCGGTTCGGCGGGGAGATCTCCGTGATCGGGTATATTCCCCGGCTCACGGAGGACTGCACCCTCGGCTCGCGGCATCTGGGCCTTGTCACCCCCGGAGAGGTGACGGACCTCTCGGAAAAGCTGGAGCGCACCGCGGATCTCGCCGCGGATACGGTGGATCTTGACGCGCTGCTGGCTCTGGCTGAATCCGCTCCCCCGCTTGATTTCGATCCGCCCGAAGTTCCGCGCTTCGGTCCGGTCCGCATCGCCATGGCAAGGGACGACGCCTTCTGCTTCTATTACCGGGATTCGCTCCGGCTCCTTGAGAGGATGGGCGCGGAGCTCGTCCCCTTTTCCCCTCTGGCCGGCGAAACGGTCCCGGAGGACGCGGACGGCCTGCTTCTGGGCGGCGGCTATCCGGAGCTGCACGCCGAGGTTCTGGAGCGGAACGAAGCGGTCCGGGAAAGCGTGCGCCGCGCCGTGACCTCGGGAATGCCGACCGTCGCGGAGTGCGGCGGATTCCAGTACCTGGGCCGGACCCTCGCCGGACGACGGATGTGCGGGGTCCTGCCCCATGACAGCGAAAACACCGGGTGGCTGGTGCGCTTCAGCTACTGCACCCTGACCGCGAAAACGGACGGGCTTCTCGGACCCGCCGGAACGACGCTCCCCGCCCACGAATTCCATTATTACGACAGCACGGAGAACGGCGCGGACTTCCGTGCGGAGAAAGCAAGCGGCCGGAGCTGGGACTGCGCCGTCCACACGGACACCCTTTATGCCGGATACCCCCATCTCTTTCTGCCGGCCTGCCCGGACGCGGCGGAAGCGTTCTATAAAAAGTGCCTCGTGTACAAGGAGAAGAAGTTTGAAACTAACCTCTGAAGGTAAGGTGGAGCAGACAGGCACAAAAACAAGACTGTCGAAAGACAGTCGAAAAAACGATATCTGATGAAAAATCA
>CACYWX010000305.1 GCA_902778205.1 uncultured Ruminococcus sp.
CGACGACGCCAACCCCATCGGTCTCGCGCACCATCTGGCCGGGCAGGCCGAGCTGGAGGACGTTATTTACTCCACCAATATCCGGGGCGGATTCATCGTTCCCACCTTCCGGACCGTGGCCAACCCCGCCATCCTGCTGCAGAGCGGACGCTTCGCCGCCATGCTGGACAGACTGGCGCAGGTGAGCGACTATGTTCTGGTGGATACGCCTCCGCTGACCAACGTGTCGGACGGCGGTCTGATCGCTTCCCACTGTGACGGCGCTCTGTTGGTGGTCCGGAGCGGTTCCACGCCCAAGGGCCTGGTCGCCAACTCCATCAAACAGCTTGAACTGGCGAACTGCCGCCTCCTCGGAACGGTCCTGAACCGGGTCGAGCAGAAGCAGAACGCCTATTACTACCGTTATTCCCATTACGGCTACGGCTACGGTTACGGCTATGGGTACGGTCAGGAAAAGAGCGGAAAGAAGAAGCATCACAAGTCTTCCTCTTCCTCAAAAACGGACGGCGGTGCAAAACCGCAGAATCCGTCGGACGGCGGGACTCTCTGAGCGCCCGGATCCGGAACGCACCCGGGACCCGTCCATTACTTCCTTCGCATATCGCCAGGTTGCTGTAGTGCGCAAACAGCAAGCTGTGATATGAAAATACATTTCACCAGAGTGTGAAGAAAGAGAGGTTTTCTATGAAGAAAATCTTGGCATTCCTCCTCGCCCTCACCATGGTTGCGGTGATGGGTATCAGCGTGTTCGCCGATCCTTCTCCGGCTCCGGTCAAGCTCGACGATCAGACCATTGAGCTCCCCGACGGAACCATCATCGTCACTGTTGACGACGAGACCATCGTCATGACCGACATCGCCGATCACTGGGGCAAGGACGACATCATCAAGGCCGTTGAACTGGGCCTGATGGTCGGTTATCCGGACGGCAAGTTCCATCCCGATGACAACCTGACTGTTGCCATGATCTACACTGTCCTCGCCCGCATTGCCGGCGCTGACATCGATCTCCTCGGCGACAACTGGATTGACAACGCTGTTGCCTGGGCCCAGGCCGAAGGCATTGCCGACGACTCTGATCCCAAGTCCGATGCGACTCGTGCGCAGATGGTCGCGTTCCTGGCTGCAGCTGCGAAGGCTGAAGGCGATCCCACTGAGTGGGCTGTTGAAAACGGCATCCTGAAGGGTGACGAGAACGGCGACCTCATGTTGGACAGCTATCTGACCCGCGCTCAGTTCGCTGCTATCCTCGTTCGTTACCTCGGCAAATAATTGCGTTATTGCGCGACGCAATTCACTGACGGATAGGACATTCGGATACGGTCGGTTAATCCGGCCGTATCTTTTTTTGCGATTTCACAATTTGTTCATGAAATCCACGGAATAATCTGATAGAATTAGCCTTGACAAACGGATGTCGCAGATTGTAAAGACTGTGCATACCGTTAATTCACCGATCAGTAGTTAGTTGAAGCTAAATACGATCAGCTTCACATGTCTTCTGCCGGTATCCGAAAGGAATACATCATGAAAAACAGAAGAATCGCAGCAATCCTCCTCAGCTTCCTGATGAGCGCGTCCGTGAGCACCGGCGTTCTCGCGGCGGATGAAGCCGTTCCTGCGGAAGCTCCCGAAGCCGAGGCCGCCGAAACCGAAGCCGTTTCCGAAGGCGCGTACGTCCTGATGAACATACCCTACGCCGACTTCTACGCCGCCGAGGGGATCGAAACCGAAGTGGACGCCGTGAGCTCCGCCACGAAGAACAAGCCCCGCACCTCCACCCTGGCCGGCGGATCCTATCATGTAAACGCCGACGGGACCGACATCTCCGGCGTGACCTATCCTGTCTACGTGGCGGACCTCTCCGTTCTGGGCGCGTACACCGAAATCACGGACGAGGCCTCCGTCTCCATCACCGTGACCAACCGCGGCCAGGAGACCACCACGGAATATGCGGGAAGCGAAGCCCTGTTCGAGGCTCCCTCCTACGCCTATTACGTCCTGTCCGAAACGCCTTCCTTCTATAAGACCCTGAACGCGGACGGAACCTTCTCCGCCGTGACCGGTGCGGCTTTGACGGTGGAAGGCGCAACCGCGGACGTTACCTACAACGCGCGGCATGCGGATATCGAGATCTCCCTGCATCTGCCCTCCGGCGTCGCCCAGGGAGACAAAGTAACGGCCGTTGTGCTGACCGATTCCGAAGGCAAAACCTATGCCCTCCGCCACATCGCCAACCTCTGGAGAGGCACCGAGATCGGCTGGGACTACGACGAGTTCGACCTCCTCGGCAAGACCCTGACCAATATCCGCTACTATACCGTGAACGGCGTGTACGACTATCCCATGACCCTCACCCTGAAGCAGCCCCTGCACGATACCCTCTCGGCCCGCTTCATCAGCGCAAGGACCCTCGCTCTGACCGGTATCTGCCCGAAATCCACCGGTGTGACCGTCACCGTTACGAAGACCGTCGGAACAGGCCGTGAAGCCGTGACCACCACCTACGCCAAGGACGTCCCCGTCACCGGTGATTCTGTTCTTACCACCCTCCGCTGCGAGGAGCCCGGCACCTACACCGTGACCGTGAATTCCAATGAATATGTTCCCGCTGTGGTCACCGTTCAGAAGGCCTTTCTCGGCAACGGTTTCGGAGGTCTTGTGACTGGCGTCGGCATGATCGACTCCACCGTCGTCAAATAAGCCTGCCCTGCGTTGTCGATCCGATTCCGTATCCATTTTCCCGGTCCGTCATTCGTCCTTCACGGTGGATGCCGGGCCTTTTCTTCGGGAACTTTTCCCATCCGACTTGATTTTCGTCCGGAAGACGGGTATAATGGTGCTGACTAAGGGCACTGCCCGGAAAAGAAAGGACCGAATGTCATGAAGAAATTGAAGGTCGGCGTGGTCGGCTGCGGAAGCATCGCCGGATACGCGCATTTTCCGTCCTACCAGAAAATGACGGATCTCGTGGAGGTTGTGGCCTGCGCGGATATCGTCCCGGAGAAGGCGAAGGCCGCCGCGGAGAAGTACAACATCCCCCACTGGTATGATTCCGTGGAGGCGCTTCTGGCGGGTGAGCCGGACGTGGATTACATCGACTGCTGCACCTGGACCGCCGCTCACGCTCCCGTCACCATCGCCGCCGCGAAGGCCGGAAAGCACGTCCTCTGCGAAAAGCCCCTGGCCGCCAGCCTGGAGCAGGGTCTGGAGATGGACAAGGCCATCCGCGAGGCGGGCGTGACCTTCATGCTGGCCGTCTGCACCCGGTACGGCTCCGAACAGCAGAAGTTCATCGAGCTGCGGGACGAGGGCGTCTTCGGGGAAATCTATTTCGCCAAGACCGCTTACGTCAGACGGCGCGGCGTTCCGGGCAGCTGGTTCACCAACAAGGCCATCGCCGGCGGCGGTCCCGTTCTGGACATCGGCGTCCACGCCATCGACCGGACCTGGTACCTGATGGGCAAGCCGAAGCCAGTGACCGTGTCCGCCGAGACCTCCTACCGCATCGGAAAGAACAACTCCGAAGCCTCCTTCACCTGGGGCGAGGGCCTGGCCGACAGACCGGACGCCCAGATCTTCGACGTGGAGGATTCCGCCTCCGTGTTCTTCCGCTTTGAGGGCGGCAAGAGCATGATTGCCGAGACCTCCTGGACCATCAACGGCAAGGAGGAGTTCTACAGTAAGCTCTACGGCACCAAGGCAGGCGCGTCCTTCGATCCCCTGACCGTTTACGGAACGGACGAGAACGGCAAGCTGACCGATACCAAGGTGGAGGTCCCCGGCAACGATTTCTACGAGGACGAGATCCGCCACTTCGTCGACTGCCTGAACACCGGCAAGACGCCCATCTCCCCCATGGAGGACGCTCTGGTGGTGCAGAGAATGCTGGACGGCATCTACCGCTCCGCCGAGGCTCACCGCGAGGTCGAGATCTGATTTCAGGTCCATTTGTAAACCCTTTGCAAATTTCCCGCTTTCCCCTTGATTTTCCCCTGGTTTTCGGGTATACTTGCTCCGGTGCCTGACAGAAAGACTTTCTGACTGAAAGGCGACGGATCATAGAGAAAACGCCGGTTTTTCCGGCGCGTTTGAGCTGCCGCGCCTTCATGGGTACGGCGGCTTTTTCAATTCCCGGACAAACCCGCGTCCGGAGAGCGGATCATCGGAGGTCAATATGGAAACGCGCGTGGCGGTTATGAGCATCATCGTGGAAAATCAGGATTCGGCGGAGCAGATCAACGCCGTCCTGCACGACTACGGGGAATTCATCATCGGACGGATGGGCATCCCCTACCGGAAGCGGGGCATCAGCATCATCTCCATCGCCCTGGATGCCCCTCAGGACACCATCTCCGCCCTGTCCGGCAAGATCGGGAAGCTGGACGGGGTCAGCGTCAAGACCGCTTTCTCGGCGTTCACCGCCCGTGACTGACATGGCGAAGCGAGCGCGGACCGGAGGACGGGGCAGTCCTCTTCCGGCGGTCATCCTGATCCTTCTGCCCGTGGTAGCGGCGGCGGCGTCCCTGTGCATCGGCCGCATCGGACTGAGTCCCATGGACGTGATCCGCTCCGTCCGCAGCCATCTGACGGGAGGGGAGCTGG
>CACYWX010000306.1 GCA_902778205.1 uncultured Ruminococcus sp.
TCAAAGCAAAATAAGCCGATAAATCCCAGTTTGTAGGGGAGTTTTGAGGCTCCCCTACAAAAATGGCTATTTATCAACTGTTTGTTGTGACATAGCCTTTACGATTTATCCTCTCAGCCCCGGACCTCATTCAGATACCGGTGAACCTGCTGCGCCGTGAACGCGCGCTTTTCCTCGTCCATTCCCTCGGGAAGGAAGGTGACCGCGCGGGCGTCGGCTCCGGCCAGAGTCTCCAGCCATACCAGGGAGGCCAGGAACCGCCCCGTGGGGATGGAAAGATGGAACCCGTCCCGGCAGAGGCTCTCTCCGCCTTCGGGATAGTTGAAGCCGTCCACGTGCTCCCGGAAGTACTGCACCGTGTCGCCCACCGGGATGATCCCGGCGCCGATGCTCTCCGAAGCCTCCGTGTAGGCCGCCTTCAGAAGATCGTACATCCTCCTCTGGTCGCGTCCGTAGTCCGGGAAGGCGCCGTGGGTGGAGTCGGTCTCGTAGGCCCAGGTCTCGTGGATCATGAGCTTCGCGCCGGGCTGAGCCTTGCGGCAGGCCTCCGCCAGCTCGCCGAGGAAGGGGTAGTAGGTCTCCCGCTTCCCGCTGAAATGGCTGGCCTGCTGGAGGGTGATGAAGTCGTATTCGCCGTCGGCCAGGGCGTCCGGGATGGAGATCTGACGGCCCGTGTATTGGCCGTTCAGCTCAAGGGCATAGTTCTCGCGCTTCTCTCTGAGGTTTTCCGCGTGGTATTCCAGGGAGCACCCGCCGATGTAGAGATTGACGGTTTCCCATTCGATCCCAAGAGACGCCGCGGCCGCGTGGAGATAGGCGCAGGCGTCTTCGGAAAAGCTGTTGCCGATGGATAGGGTCCTCATGATTCCTTCCTCCTGTCGATCAGTGTGTCATTTCCGTTCCGGACCGCGTGGATCAGGTGTCCGAGGCGGTCGTAAACCAGCTTCAGGGTGAAGAAGGGGCTGGGATTCTCGATGTCCTTCAGGAAAATCCGGTCTCCCTCCCAGAGCTCCAGTCCGTAGAGCTTCTCCTTCGGGATCCACTCCAGCACGCCCTCGTCGCAGTCCCGCAGCTCGCCCTCAAAGTCGGTGCAGGTGAAGAGGAACATGATCTCGCTCTCCCCGCCCTCCATGACGAAGGTGACCACAGCCCTCAGCGTCGGCGCATGAAGCGTCAGGCCCGTCTCCTCCAGCGCTTCCCGGCAGCAGCAGTCCTCCGGGGACTCGTCCTCCAGAAAGCCGCCGCCCACGCCGATCCATTTGTCCCGGTTGGCGTCGTGTTCCTTTTTGACGCGGTGCAGCATGAGATAACAGCCGTCCCGCTCGATGTAGCAAAGGGAAGTGTTGCCGCGCATCGTGATCCTCCAGTCCCGCGATTTTCTCCCGCTATTGTAGCACAGACGGGGATAAAAAACAAGTTTTTTCGTGACCAAATCGTAAATTCGGGCCTGCCGCGCGGAAATCGCCGGACCTTTGTGATATAATGAAATGCATCTCAAAGAACCGAACGGAGAATACCGTCTTGAAAAAGCTGTTTGTCCTGATCCTGTCCGCCCTTCTGCTCATCTCATGCACGAATGCCGCTCCTCAGCTGGAGGGAGTGTCCCTTGCTCCGTCGACGCCGTCCGTGTCCGAGCCCGCCGACGGGGAAACGCCCTCCGCACCGTCCGATCCCGGAGCAGCTGCCGGGGAAGCCGTGGATTTTGCCTCCCTGACCGCCGACGAGGTGAAGGCCTGGGCCGAGGCGGAGCCCTTCGATTTTTCCTCCGTCAACGCCGCGGATTATGTCCGGCTGGGACAGGTGGAAGGCCTGCAGGTGACGAAGAACTCCGCCGCCGTCACCGACGAGGAGTTTGAAAACGAACTGGACGCCCTGCTGGACAGCTATTCCTATGCCCTGGAGATCACGGACCGTCCGGTGGCGGAGGGAGACGTGGTCCGGGCCGATTACGCGGGCTACAAGGACGGGGAAGCCTTCGCGGGCGGAACGGCCTCCAACCAGCGGATCACGGCGCAGGGCGGCACCGGCTACATCGAGGGCTTCGCGGAGGCCTTCATCGGTCAGAATCCCGGGGAGGAGTTCAGCTTCAACGTGACCTTCCCGGAGAACTACGGGGTGGAGGAGCTGAACGGGCAGGAGGTCACCTTCGTGGCCACGGTTCACGCCATCGTCACCGACGAGGAGATCGTGCCGGAGCTGGACGAGGAATTCGTCTCCTCCAACTTCAGCTACGACAGCGTGGAGGAGTTCCGGGACGCCTACCGCCTGACCGTGGAAAAGCGCAAGGCCTATTATGTGAACAACGCCGTCTACAACGACCTGTGGGAAAAGGTGCTGGAGGGCGCGGAGGTGGTGGCCTGGCCCGAATCCGAGGTCAGACGGATCTACGCGGAGCACCGGCTGGCCTACGAAAATTACGCCTCCTATTATCAGACGGACTACGAGACCTTCCTGAAATCCTACATGAACACCACCGATGAGGACCTCTACGCCATGGCGCAGTCCTACGTGAAGGAGGATCTGGTGATGAACGCCCTGGCCGCCTCCCTGGGCGTGGATCCCACCGGCGAACAGCACGACCGGATCGTGGACGAGCTGGCCGAGTACAACGGAGCGACGCCGGACGAACTGATCTCCTACTACGGGGAGGACACCCTCGATAAGTCCGTCCTATGGCAGCTCATCATGGAGGCCGTGATCAAGACCGCCGTGGTGACGGAAAACTGAATCGGAACGCCGCCCGTTCTCCCGTGAGAAAACGAGCGGCGGTTTTATATTTTGTTGGAAGAATGGACGGACCTTCGCTGTGAAGACATCCGACGATGATTCAGATTCTTTGCGGCCATCGGACCGGACGTGCGGACTGCCGACATCTGCGCTACGGCGCCCTTGCGGCTTCTTGCTTGTGAAAACGGGAAATCCGACGCAGCGGAACGACTCTCCTTCCCGTCACTCCCCGAAGGAGGCCATGAATTTGTCCAGCTGCTTCTGCGCGGATTTTTCCCTCTTCTCGAAGAAGGAGGCCAGATCCGCCTTTCCGCTGTTCAGCTGGGAGACGAGACCGCTGTAGATGCCTCCCGTGTCGTCCAGATAGCCGATGTCCACGATCCGCCCGTCCAGCAGATAGTCGAGCATTTCCACCGAGTCCTCGTCGCGCATGGCCTTGTAGGTGAGCACCTTCTCATAGTATTCGGGCTTGAGGGTGCTCATGGAGACGAAGGACAGGTACTCGAACACCGCGGCGGACATGTCCGGATCCTCCACGATCGTGGGGATCGTCAGGGCGTCGGAGGCCCAGGAGTGGATGTTCGTGTGATAGGCCTCCTGAATTTCATCCAGCTTCGGAAGAGGCAGGAGACCGAAATCCACCTCCATGCTGCGCAGCCGCGTCACGCACTGGAGCACCTCGGAGTAGAACAGGGACTGATTGGCTTCGAACATCTTCTGGAAGACGGACCAGTCTCCGCCCAGCTGACCGTGACAGGCGATGCGGTCGTTGTCGAGGATCATGAGGATCTTCTCGGCCGCCGCGGACAGCCGCTCGGTGAAGCCGCAGAAGACCACCGCGTCGTTTTCATCCTTGTCGAGGACCTTGTAGTCCAGCGCGTAGACGAAGGCGGGATAGGCGTCTCCCGTCGTAAGCATGCCGAAGAAATCGTTCAGATCGGCCTTTCCGTTGCCGTCGGTATCCGTGCCGATGTCCTTCACCAGCCCGTAGAAGCGGTCGACGGTCCATTTTCCCTCGCGGACGAGATCGTACAGGCCTTCCACGCCGTAGTTCTCCGCCACCTGCTTGTTGTACATCAGGGACCACGTTCCCTCGTTCGATACGAGCGTCATGTCGCCCACAGCGAGGTAGTTGCGGTGCAGGATGGAGGTGCTGTGCAGGATGCTCTGCGTGTAATAGGGCGCGTCCGGATGGAAGGCGTCGAAGGCGTTGAGGTCGAAGAGCAGGGCGTTTTTCGCGGATGTAATCGAGGTGGCGAGCGTCAGCATGGCCAGATCTGCGATGTGGTCGTTGGCCGCGGCCGAGCTGCGCAGGGTCGACACGAAATTGCCGTCCGGGATCGTATAGGGAGAAACCCGGATGTTGAAATACTGGTTCACGGTTTCGTTCCGGTTGTAGACCGCGTCGTTGAGGGGCTCTCCGCTCAGCTCCTCTGCGTAAACGTCCATACTGACCCACCATCCGCTGGAGTCCGGGGACCGGTCCATGATGACGAAGTCCCTGCCGCCAAAGTCCTTCTGCGCGATCCCGGGATCGTAGGCCGGCTCCTCCTCGGGGACCTTCTCCTCCACCCCCGGAATCTCGCCGACGGTGTCGGATATATCGTTTGCCGTTTTTGGTTCTTCACCGCTGTTTGACGATTCGCCGCATGCCCCCAGAAGCGGTGCCGAAAGAAGAAGGGACAGGAGCAGAGAGAGCGTGCGCACGGCTTTTGTTCTCATGGCAGTATCCTTTCTGCGGAAAGCAATTCAGAGTAAAGCCTTCTACTTATATTATAACAGAAAAGTGAATGGAATACAAGAGCTTTGGCGGAAGATGAATACCCACTGCTTCCGGTGCCTGTTTTCCACAGAGGGGA
>CACYWX010000307.1 GCA_902778205.1 uncultured Ruminococcus sp.
GCGTGTGGTAGCCGTGGAAACGCCTTTTAGGCGTTGCTGGTAGATTAGGGCTTTGCCCGGTCGATGAAAAGCCCCCGGCTTTGCCGGGGGATCTTTACTCGTTTATTCAGACCTTATCCGAAGGGAATCAGTTGCCCAGCGAGGAGTAGGTCTCGTTGAACTTTTCGGTGCCTCTGGTGAGGGATTTCATCATCTTCTTGATGTAGGAGGCGGTCTGGTCGGCGGTGGTGTTGGTATGGAGGAACACCAGATTGCTCAGTCCGGCGACGGACTGGCTGAGAGCGTAGCCCAGGTCCACGTACTGCACGTCGCGGATGATGTGGAACATCTCGCTGTCCTCAGGAGCGTCGGAGAGCTTCGCGCCCAGCACAGTTTCCCACACGGCCGGGATGACGTTGTTGTAGTTCTCGCAGCTGATGGCCTCCAGGCAGTAGGAGATCATCTCCTCGTGCGCGGCGGAGGAAAGGAGCACGCCCCAGTAGATGTCGTAGCCGGCGGAGGCGTAGTTCTCCTGGTTCTCGTCGAACTTCGGAGCGGGCAGGATGCCGTAGGAGACGGAGGAATCGCGCATGCTCTCGTACAGGTTCCGGTTCTCGGAGAACATGAAGAGGCCGCGGCCTTCCTTGAACATGTCCACGTTGTAGTCGGTGCCGGTGGAGGCCTGCGTGAACTCGTCCATGCGATCGAACTTCTCCATGACGGCGATCATCTTGTCCGTGTTTTCCGTGAAGAACACGTTGCCCTGATCGTCCTTTTCCATGCAGCCCGCGCCCATGTCGGACTGGAACTGGAGCCAGCCGTAGGAGGCGGTGAGGAAGCCCCACTGGTCCTTGGCCCCGTAGACGCCGTCGCCGTCCAGGTCCACCTTGGCCTTCTCCGCCATGCCGATCATCTCGTCCAGGACCCATTCGCCGTTGCGGACCTTCTCATAGGGAAGCTCCATGCCGAGGTCGATGCACAGGGCCTTGTTGAAGGATACGGTGCAGTTCATGTAGATGCCGCTCATGGCCATGGGGTTGGCCGTGGCGAACAGCTTGTTCTGGATGGTGAAGACCTGGGACGCGCCCTGCCACCACGGCTTCGAGAAGTCGAGGATCTCAAAGCTCCGCAGATCGCAGAAGTCGCCCTTCAGACCGTTGTTCATGGTCATGTTGTCGTGGCTGTAGACGATGGAATAGGAGTCGTCGCCGGAGATGGCGCAGTTGTGTACCATGGCGGACACGGGGTCGAGGTCGTTGTCGTCGTTGCAGGTGATGTCCACGTTGAAGCGGTCGGAGATCTTGGCGCGCTGCTTGTACAGAGCGTCGTTGACCACCTCGCCGTTCATTTCGTCGGCGTAGATGTACTTCTTCGCGTTGTACCAGGAGGTGGTGAGGATGGAGAACGTCTCTCCTCCGAAGTCCTTCTCGGGCAGATCGTCCCCGATGAAGTCGTTTTCTTCCTCCTCCGCGCCCTCGGCCTCGGAAACGGATCCGGGTTGGGCGGAAGCATTCTCCTGGGAGGAGCCGTTGTCCGCTCCCTTGTCCGAGCATCCCGTCATGGTCAGGGATCCCGCCGTCAGCAGGGCGGCCAGGAGAAGGCTCAGGATTTTCTGGTTCATGCCGCATTACCTTCCTTTCGGTTGAATAAATTATTTCATCCTGTTGACAATTATTGCATGCCTTTTTACATTATAGCAGTTTCTCCCCTTTCCCGCAAGGGAGGTGGGATTTCCTTAACGGAAAAGTCACAACAGAACGATTCATTCACTATTAACCGTCAGTCCCCAAAGGATTCGTAGACCTTGTTCAGGGTCTTGGTCCAGACCTTCTGCTGCTTCTGATAGAAGGATGCAAAGTCGGTGCCGTTCCCGGTGATGACCACGCTCTTCAGCGCGCCGTAAATGGAGCCGGAGGAGTCGAAGTTGAAGCCGAAATCGAAGGTCTTGTTCTCGTGCATCAGGGTGATCATGCGGTAGGATTCCTGGTCCCGTACGGCCTTGTTCTCCAGCACGATGTCGAAGAAGGCGGGACGGACGAATTTGTAGCTGTAGTACGCCAGAGCCTCCCAGATCGCGCCGGTCCGCTCCGGATCCTCGGCGTTGGAGGGCAGACCGATGAGACCCGCGCCGCAGAACACCCGATAGCTCTCCTGCTCCTCGTCCAGCTTGGGCAGGGGCAGGATGCCGAAGTTGAACTCGATCTCCCGCAGATAGGAGTACAGGCCGCCGATGTCCAGCTCCGTCAAAAAGCTCCTCCCCTCGATCAGCATGCTCCGGTAGGCGCTGGTGGCGTAGGTGACGCTGGAGTATTCGTCCAGCCACGTCGCCGGAGAGTGGGTCAGGGCGTAGTACTTCTCCACCACGGAGGTCATGCGGTCGGTGTTGAAGGCCAGGACCGGCGTCCCCTCCTCGTCCCGCTCCGTAAAGGGCACTCCGCAGGCGATCTGGGTCCCGTAGCCGGTGTTTTTGTTGCCGAGGTATCCGTACCGGTCGGAGCCGTCCATGGTGCCGTCGCCGTTGAGGTCCGCCGCGCCAAGCTCCGCCAGGGACAGCATCTTGTCCATGGTCCAGCGTCCCTCCTCCGCCGCAGCGTATAGATCCTCGTCCACCCCCAGATCCTCAAGGAGCTCCTTGTTGAAGAGAATGGCCAGCATCCCCTGCCAGGTCATGACCAGATCTCCGGAGGCGTAGTAGGATTTGCCGCGGATGGCCAGGGCGTCCTTCATGCGGCCGTTCCACCAGGGCATGGCGTAATTGGTATACGGAAGCTCGTTGATGTTGGAGAGCGCTCCCGCCGAAGCCATGGCCGCGACGCCGACCGTGGCGTGGGGCAGGACCATGCCGTAAGCGCTGTCTCCCGCCGAAACCGCGTTCCGGAGAGTCGAGGCCACGTCATCGGTTTCCCGCACCTCGAAATCCACGTTGAACCGGTCCGCCACGGCGTCGTTCCTCTGGCAGGCGGCGTCGTTCAGCGCTTCCCCGTTCAGCTCCATGTCCAGCCTGAAATTGTCGTTGTAATTGGTCTGCGTCAGGAAGGTGAAGACATATCCCTCATAATCAGCCTCGGGCAGATCCGCCGTCAGCTCGGTTTCGGGGGCGGCCTCCTCCGCCGCCGGAGTGACCGGACTCTGGGCTCCGGCCTCCTGTGGGACTTCATCGGGGTTCCCCCCGGTCTGCGCGCAGGAGCAGAACAGCATGGCGGCGGCAGACAATACGGCAAGCACTCGTTTCATGGCATTCATCCTTTCTCTGCGGATCGGTTGTCCGGATCCTGTATCCCCGTCACGTTTCTTCCTTCCGCCGGACGTCCGGAGCCCCGGCGCTTCCGCATGTATTCCACGGTCCGGTACAGGGTCTCCCCCAGGAAGATCCTGTCGAGATTCCCGGCGAAATCCAGTCCGTACCGCTCTCCCAGGGCGTCCAGCTCCCGGGCCAGAGTCTCCCGTTCCTCCCGATCCCGGTCGCCGGACAGATCCTCCAGGCGCAGCTGGCGTCCGGCCTCCCCCGACAGGCGGCAGAGTCCCGTTCCGATCAGCCGCACGGGCCGCGGAGGAATCTGCTCCAGCAGGGCGCAGGCCTCCCGGTAAATCACCGCGGCGGAACGGGACGGAGGGATGGCGGCGGTGCGGGTGACGCCCTTCATGTCGGCATAGGTGATCTTCAGGGTGACGCCCTCGCCGTACAGTCCCACCCGGGCCGCGCGGCGCTCCACGCTGAGAGCCAGGAGCAGAAGCACGTCCCGCAGGAAGTCCGTCCGGCTCACGTCCTCCTGAAAGGTCAGCTCCCGGCTGATGGATTTGGCGTCCTCAGGCCGATAGACCGTCACCTCGCGGTCGTCGTCCCCGAAGGCCTGCCGCACGATCCAGCGTCCCTGCTTTCCGAGGAGCCGGACCACCTCGTCTCCCCGCGCCTGAATGTCCCGGACCGTGCGGATCCCGACCCGCGCCAGCCTCTCGGCGGTTTTCTCCCCCACCGTATAGAGGACCCGGGCGTCCCGGTCCGCGATCAGCCGCACGAAGGCCTCCGCCGTGGGGATCTCGAAATACCCGTCGGGCTTCTTCTCCTCGCTGGCGGTTTTGGCGGCGGTCTTGGAGTATCCCACCCCCACGGAGCAGGTGAGCCCCAGCTCTTCCCGGGTGCGCCTCTTGATGTCCCGGGCGAATCCGCAGGCGCGCTCCCAGCTCCCGGCCTTCTCCGTCACGTCCAGATAGGCCTCGTCCAGGGCGACGGATTCCGCGGCGGAGGCGTATTCGTCCCAGATGGCGTGGAGCTGTCGGGACACGGCCCTGTATTTCTCGAAATCCGGATGCATGTAGATCCCCGCCGGACAGAGCCTGTACGCGTCCTTGATGTTCATGGCGGAATGGACGCCGTACCGCCGGGCCTCGTAGCTGCAGGTGGCCACCACGCCCCGCTCATGGGGCAGAGCGCCGATGATCAGGGGCTTTCCCCGGAGGGAGGGATCGTCCCGGGTCTCCACGGAGGCGTAAAAGGCGTCCATATCCACGTGAATGATGATCCGGCCCATTCTCCGCGATCCCCTCCCCTCAGATGTCTCTTTTCCGTATTGATCCGTGGGACTGTGACCTCTGCGCGGACCGG
>CACYWX010000308.1 GCA_902778205.1 uncultured Ruminococcus sp.
CTCTGCGCCGACGAGCGGACGGTCTACCGCTGGCTCTCCACGGCGCGGCGGATGTGGGCGGACTTCCGGGACAAAACGTGTCAGTAGTAACGCTGATTTTTGTGCTATAGTGAATACAATCGCACGGGATTCTCTGGCGGGATTCCGTGCTTTGTCTTTTCCGGTGGGTGGTCGGATGGCGCAGGAATTTGCGGCGGCTTTCTACAAGTCAGCACAGTGGCGGAAGTTCCGGGAGTGGTACATCGCCGGAAGGTTCGGCCTCTGCGAGAAGTGTGGACGGCCCGGGAAGATCCTGCATCACAAGATCCTCTTGACGCCGTTCAACGTCGGAGACCCGGAGATCACGATGAATCCGGCGAACGTCGAGTATCTGTGCAAGGACTGCCACGAAGCGGAGCATCACGCGGGATTCGATGCGGACGGGAGGCCGGTGCCGGAGAATTACTGGCGGGGGTAGTCCCCCCCTGAACGCGCACCCCGCTCCGGCGGTTGGAACCGGTAGAGGGCAGGTCCAAAAAACGCACGGGTCGTGCACATACCCCCCGGGGTCGGAGGATCGCACAAAAGTTAGTTTCTTTATAAACAATCACGAAAGGAGAGCGGACGCGAAAAATGGCCAAAATCAAGTGGGAAACAAGAACCGAATTGCAGCAGAAGCGGGCGATTTCGGTGGAGGTAGACCGACTCTCCGGATTGTTCGACGGACTTGACGGGAAGAAAAAGGACGTTGTCGAGGGACTGATTCAGGAGTGCGCGTTCATGCGGATCCAGCTCGAGGAACTCAGGGCAAAGCTGCTCGCCGAGGGGTTCATAGTCAAAATGCCGCAGGGGAAGTACGAGATCCAGGTGGAGAGTCCTTACTCGAAGGCTTACGCGACGATGATCCAGCGGTTCACGACGGCGATCGGGAAGCTGACGGAGCTTCTGCCGAAGGAAGTGGCCGGGATGGTGGACGACGGATTCGACGACTTTGTGGATTCCCGATGAGGTGATCCGCGATGGCAGAGGAACGGATTCGGGAGGGGGAGGATCAAGCCCCTGTGACCGGGCGGACGGCGAGGGGAGAGACTGCCGCGGAGGATTTGCAGGGTAAAAATCCGATTCTGGAGTACTGGCGGCAGATCTCCGCGGGGGAGATTGTGGTCGGGCAGAAGGTCCGGAGGGTATATCAGAAACTGGCCTGGGACGTTGAGCATCCGGGGGAATGGTTTTATTCTCCGAAGAGGGCCGAGCACGTCATCACCTTCGTGGAGAAATACTGTCGGCACTCGAAGGGCAAGCTGGGCGGGCAGCCGATCCGACTTGAGCTGTGGCAGCGTGCGATGCTGGCGGCGCTGTTCGGCTTCATCGACGACGACGGGATCCGGAAATACCGGGAACTGATCCTGATCGTCGGAAAGAAGAACGGCAAATCGACGCTGGGCTCCGCCATCGGAAATTATATGCTCTTCGCGGACGGGGAGGCAGGTCCCGAGGTCTACGCGGTGGCCACGAAGCGGGACCAGGCGAAGATCATCTGGGAAGAGGCCCGGCGGATGGTGCGCAAGTCCCCTGCCCTCCTGAAGCGGGCCCGGACGCTGGTGGCGGAGATCATCAACGACGCGAACGACGGGAAGTTCCGGGCGCTGGCGTCGGACAAGGACACCCTCGACGGCCTGAACGTATCCTGCGCGCTGATGGACGAGATCCACCAGTGGAAGGCGGGCCGGGGCCTCTACGATATCATCGCGGACGGCGTCGCGGCCAGGGAGCAGCCGATCATCGCCATCTTTTCGACGGCGGGCACGATCAGGCAGGACATCTACGACGAGAAGTACGAGGAATGTGAGCGGATCGTCCAGGGCTACGACCAGCCGGACGGGTATCGGGACGAGCGCGTGCTCCCCATCGTGTACGAGCTGGACAGCCGGAACGAATGGCAGGATCCGGACTGCTGGATGAAGGCGAATCCGGGCCTCGGGACCATCAAGAACCGGACGACGCTGGCCGAGAAGGTGGAGCGGTGCAAGGCAAATCCGCGTCTGCTCAAGAATGTGCTTTGCAAGGAGTTCAACATCCGGGAGACGAGCTCCGAGGCCTGGCTGACTTACGAGGAGATCCGGAACCGGGAGACCTTTCGGGTGCCGGAGAGGGGCTGGTCGGATGAAGAGCTTGAGACCGGACGGGACGGCGGGAAGCTGTTCCCGGAATGTCTGGGGAAGACGGACGCGGAGAACACGCTCCGTCCCCGCTATGCCATCGGAGGCGTGGACTTATCCGGCACGACGGACCTCACGGCGGCGAAGGCGATCTTTCAGGTGCCGGAGAGTGACAAGATCTTCGTCTGCTCCATGTACTGGCTGCCGGAGGACGTTTTGGAGCTGAGAGTCAGGGAGGACAAGATCCCCTACGATCTCTGGCACGACCAGGGGCTTCTCCGGCTCTGCCCGGGCAACAAGATCAACCCACACGCGGTGACGGAATGGTTCCGGGAGCTGTGGGAGAAGTTCGATCTCTTCTTCTTCGCCATCGGCTACGACGAGTGGGGTGCTGAGATGTGGGCCGAGGAGATGCGCCAGACCTTCGGGCGGGACACGATGATCCCCGTGCGGCAGGGTGTGAAGACCTTATCGGCTCCCATGAAGCTGCTGGGCGCGGATCTGGCGGCGCGGCGGATCGTTTATAACGACAACCCCATCGACGAATGGTGCCTGATGAACACATCCTACGAGGAGGACAAGAACGGGAACATTCAGCCGAAGAAGACGAACAATCCGCGGAAGAGGATCGACGGAGCTGCCGCCCTGCTGGACGCCTACACGGTGTTTTTGCAGAAGGAAGAGGCGTACAGGAACTTGATTTGAACGGGAGGAACTATGGGATTCTGGAGTGAGCTTTGGGCGAAGGTGAGATCTCCCACCAACCGGGCCGGGAGAGGCGTCCGGGTCGGGATGGTGAAGGATCAGCGGCAGACCATCATGGGATGGGACCGGGATCTCTGGGCGTCGGACATTGTGCGCGCGGCGATCCGTCCGAAGGCCAAGGCCATCGGAAAGATGACGGTGCATCACATCCGTGAGAACGGGCGGACCGGGGAGAAGGCGGTGGATCCGGAGGCGTACATGCGCTTTCTGCTCCGGGAGCCGAATCCGTACATGACCATGCAGGTGATGCTGGAATACATGGTGACGCGGAAGGAGCTGACCGGGAACGCCTTCGCCCTGATCGTGCGGGACGAGAACGGCCTGCCCGCGGAATTATATCCGATCCCCTGCGTGACGGCGCAGGCGGAGGTGGACGGAGACGGGGAGATCTTCGTGGAGTTCACGCTGTCGAACCGTTCGAGGACGCGGGTGAGCTATGCCGATCTGATCCACCTGCGCGGGGACTTCGGGGAGAGCGACATCCTCGGGACTTCGCCGAAGAAGGCTCTGTCCCAGGACATGGAGGTGCTGTCTGCGTCGGATCAGTCCATTGTGGCGGCAGTCAAGAACTCCTCCGTGGTGCGCTGGATCATGAAGATGCTCCAGCCGAAGCGGAACGAGGACGTGAAGAAGGCGGCGCGTGATTTTGCGGAGTCGTTCCTCATGTCCGAGGACGGCGGCTTCGGTGTGGCGGCCCACGACAACACGGTGGAGCTGACGCCGGTGAACCAGAACGACTACGTTCCGAACGCGGCGAACGTGGACCGGGTGGTGCGGCGCATTTACTCGTTCTACAACACCAACGAGAAAATCGTGCAGTCCACTTACTCCGAGAACGAGTGGATCGCCTACTACGAGAGCGCGGTGGAGCCGGACGTGGTGCAGATCTCCGAGGAGTTCTCCCGGAAGATTTTTACAAGGCGGGAGAGGTCGCTGGGGAACCGGATCCTTTGCGAGGCCGCGTCCCTGCAGTACGCCTCGCTGAACACAAAGCTCTCCATGATCTCGTGGGTGGACCGCGGCGCGCTCTCCGTGAACGAGCTGAGATCCCTCATGACGCTTCCTCCGGTCCCCGGCGGGGATGTGATGGTGAGGCGGCTTGACACCGCTCCGGTGGACGGGGACGGCACAGAAACAACCGAAGGAGGTGAGGAAAAGTGAAGCTGAAAGTAAAGGGCGACATCATCGTCAACGATGAGAAGTGGATATACGACTGGATCGGCTGGGAAAGCTGCTGCCCGAAGGACGCGGAAGAGGCTGTGGCAGCCTGCGCGGAGGGCGAGGAACTGGAGGTGGAGATCTCCTCCGGCGGCGGAGACGTGATCGCGGGGTCGGAGATCTATTCGATCCTGTCAGGATACAAAGGCCCGCTGAAGATCACCGTGACGGGGCTTGCGGCATCGGCGGCGTCGGTCATTGCGATGGCCGGGCACTGTGAGATGGCACGGACCGCTCTCATGATGATCCACAACACGGCGTCGGTCGCCCGGGGAGACTACCGGGAGATGGAGCATACCGCCGAGGTTTTGAAAACGGCAAACGAGGCCGTCCGCGCGGCCTACCGCCACAAGACCGGCCTTGACGATATTGCACTCTCCGACATGATGGACCGGGAGACCTGGATCACGGCGGAAAAGGCCGTGGAATACGGTTTCGCCGACGCGGTCGCCGGGGA
>CACYWX010000309.1 GCA_902778205.1 uncultured Ruminococcus sp.
AATTAAGACATTCCTCACAGGTTCTTTGCCCCGAACGATTCAGCAGTGCGATCAATCGCAGCATTCAATATGTTATTATGTACGATGGCACATGCTATAAGATCATTAACGGAAAGTATTACGAGTGTAAATTGGAGGGCGGCGAAGAATATTTCACAAACATCTACCTCGGACAGCCGTATGAAGCTGACGCCAATCAATACGCTTATGAACAGGTAAAAAAGATCTGTGGGGATTCGGATGAACTGCGTAAACTGTATGAATTCTGGATGCCCGGTCAGCCTGTGCCGGATGACATTTATGATTCCATATATGCTTTAATCGACGAAAAAATACAAATGAAAGACTAGGCGACAAATTCCGGTTTGTATTCCCCTCCCTGCGGAAATCGGGGACTGTTGTTGCATGGTAAATCGGGATATGCGAAGGTGAAGGAAATGCTGAAGATTTCGATCAGAAGAGTGCCGATGACGGCGGAGCAAAGCCTGCGGACGCTCAGGGAACGCGGCGTTCTGACCAATCGCTATGCGGAAGCGTATATTTCACACCCCCGCTTCTCTTCCGGGGGAGTGGGAGAGAGCACGGCAGTCATCCTGTCGCTTGAGGAATTGGGTCTGGAGAGAGGCGCCTCTCTGGATGAACTGTTCCGGCATATTCAGGGAACACCGTTCACCCCCTGTCCTCCGGACACAGGTTTTTTCCTTCGCCTTGCATGGACGGATCAGCCGCAGAGCGGGAATTCCGTTCTAACCGGGACACACGGTTCGCCGGATCAGGCCGTTACCGTTCTGTCGGAAATGCTCGAAAGGGACGACGCCTTCCCCAGGGGGCTTTATCTGCGCAAGGTGGACGGCAAGCTTTGGCTTCGGGGCTATGTGTGCGATTCCGCATACCGCTTTCCGGGCGACGCGCTTTTCGCACTTGAAATTCCCGGGACATGAGCGGCCAATCCATGTTTGCCGGGGTGAAGCGCAAAAAAGGATCCCGCAGAGCGTCCGGACCCGCCGGGATCCTTTTATCGTGCCAATTTACGGCTGCGCGTCCTGTCCGCCGTTCGTCTCGAGGATCCCGATCTCCTCCTCCGTCAGGAGCCGCCATTCTCCCCGGGCGAGGGAAGGATCGAGGGGGATCCCGCCGAAGGAGATCCGCTCTAAGGATAAAATCTCCGAACCCACCGCCAGGAACATCCGCTTGATCTGGTGGTACTTCCCCTCCGTCACGGCGATCGTCCCGTGTTCGGGATCGGCCATGGTCACGCGGCAGGGCTTCGAGGTGAAGTCGGACAAGTCCACCCCGGCCTCCAGTTTCACCCGCTGTTCCTCGGTTATGGGCAGGCAGGAAAAGCGGTAGACCTTCTCGCAGTGGCGGCGCGGAGAGAGGAGATTGTGGGCCGTGGCTCCGTCGCTGGTCAGGATCAAAAGGCCCGTGGTGTCCGCGTCCAGCCGCCCGCAGGGAAAGAGGCCCACCGAACGGTATTCCGCCGGGAGAAGATTCAGCACGGAGCGCGGATCGCCGTCCGTGGTGGACACGGTATCCGCGGGTTTGTACAGCATGATCCAGCGGAACCGGGTGTATCCGATCCTCCGCCCGGCGGCCTCCACCGCGGCGGCGTTCTCGTCGATCTTCAGGGAGGGATCCCGCACCGCCTCCCCGTCCACCGTCACAAGTCCGCCGCGTATGGCCTTCACCGCCTCACGCCGGGTAAATAGTCCGCTCTCCGATAAATATCTGTCCAGCCGCATTCAGCCCTCTCCCATCCACGCGCGGAGCATGGCCCAGCCGATCCCCAGCGCGGTCAGGGCAGCCGCCCCTCCGACGCCGAAGCCGATGCCGAAGCTCCTGAGGAATTTCATGAAAAAATGATGGAACCGCACGACGCACCTCCGGAAACGAGCTGCGTCAGTCTTTTCCACATTGTAGCACATTTATGCGCCGGACGCAAGGTTTTCTGACGGAACATTTTCCCGGGACGCAGAAAAGCGCAAATTCATCCCCCGTTCACATTACGTTATTGAATTCGCGGGAATCAGCGGGTATAATGTATCATAGAAAAAAATGGGGTTTCCATACGCCCATTCTTTCATACATCACTTCTGAAAGAGGAGTTATCATGACCAACATGACCACCAACAAGAGCATCCTCAAGTGGATCGACGAGAACGTCGCCCTCTGCCGGCCCGACAAGGTCGTCTGGATCGACGGTTCCGACGAGCAGAGAGACGCCCTCCGCGCCGAAGCCTGCTCCACCGGCGAAATGATCAAGCTGAACGAAGAGAAGTGCCCGGGCTGCTACCTGCACCGCACCGCCGTCAACGACGTGGCCCGCGTGGAAGGCAGAACCTTCATCTGCACCCGTAAGAAGGAAGACGCCGGCAACATCAACAACTGGATCGATCCCACCGAGTGCTACGAGCGGCTGACCAAGCTGTACCGCGGCTCCATGCAGGGCAAGACGATGTATATCATCCCCTACTCCATGGGCATCGTGGGCTCCGAGTTCGCCAAGTACGGCCTGGAGATCACCGACTCCATCTACGTGGTCCTGAACATGCTGATCATGACCCGCGTGGGCCTCAATGTCCTGGAAGCCATCGGCGACAGCGAGGACTGGATCCGCGGCCTGCACTCCAAAGCGGACCTGGACGAGAACAACCGCTATATCTGCCAGTTCCCCGAGGACAACACCATCTGGTCCGTCAATTCCGGTTACGGCGGAAACGTGCTCCTCGGCAAGAAGTGCTTCGCCCTCCGCATCGCCTCCTGGCTGGGCCGGAAGGAAGGCTGGATGGCCGAGCACATGCTGATCCTGGGCGTGGAATATCCCGACGGAGACATCAAGTACGTGACCGCCGCCTTCCCGTCCGCCTGCGGCAAGACCAACCTCGCCATGATGATCCCGCCGGAGATCTTCCGCAAGAAGGGCTACAAGGTCTGGACCGTCGGCGACGACATCGCCTGGCTGAGAATCGGCGAGGACGGCAGACTCTACGCCATGAACCCGGAAAACGGCTTCTTCGGCGTGGCTCCCGGCACCAACAACAAGTCCAATCCCAACGCCCTGGCCACCTGCCAGGAGGGCGCGATCTTCACCAACGTCTGCCACAACCTGGACGACAACACCGTCTGGTGGGAGGGCCTGGACAACAACCCGCCGCACCACGCCGAGAACTGGCGCGGCGAGATCTGGGACTACACCAAGTACGACAAGGCCGACAAGGTCGGAACCTCCGGCGCGCATCCCAACTCCCGCTTCACCGCGAAGGCCACCAACTGCCCGTGCCTGTCCTCTGAGTTCAACAACCCGAAGGGTGTTCCGGTCTCCGCCATCATCTTCGGCGGCCGCCGCGCCAAGACCGCTCCGCTGGTGTACCAGTCCACCTCCTGGCAGAACGGCACCTTCGTGGGCTCCATCATGGCCTCCGAGACCACTGCTGCCGCCGCGGGAGCCGTCGGTGTCGTCCGCCGCGATCCCATGGCCATGCGTCCCTTCGTGGGCTACAACATGGGCGACTACTGGGCTCACTGGCTCGAAATGGGCACCAAGATCCCGCACGCTCCCAAGATCTTCCACGTGAACTGGTTCCGCACCGATGACGAAGGCAACTTCATCTGGCCCGGCTTCGGCGAAAACCTGAGAGTCGTGCTGTGGATCCTGGACCGCGTGGCGGGCAAGGTCGGCGCGGACATCACCCCCATCGGATACGTTCCGAAGGCCGAGGACATCAACGTCGAGGGTCTGGACGGCGTGACCACCGACACCATCCGCGAGCTGCTCTCCATCGACACCGAGAGCTGGCTGGCCGACGTCGGGAACATCAAGGAATTCTACAACCTGGTCGGCGACAGAGTGCCGGACGCCCTGTGGGACGAGCTGGCCGCTCTGGAAGCGAGACTCAGCAAATAATCCTGCCCGGGCTCAAGGGAGGGACTTTCTTTTGAAGGTTCCTCCCTTTTTCAGAATCTGCTCATACAGGGGGAGGCATTTCCGTGGCGTTTGATTTCAAGAAGGAATACAAGGAATTCTACCTGCCGAAGAACAGGCCGGAAATCGTGAGGATCCCGGCCATGAACTTCATCGCGGTGGACGGGGAGGGAGATCCCAACGAGGAGGGCGGGTCCTATCAGGAGGCGGTGGGCATCCTCTACGCGGTGGCCTACACGATCCGGATGAGCGGAAAGGGCTCTCACCGGATCGAGGGCTTCTTCGATTACGTGGTCCCGCCGCTGGAGGGCTTCTGGCGGATGAGCGGCGCGGACGGGTTCGATCCCTCCGACAAAAGCAGGTTTCAGTGGACCTCCGTCATCCGGCTCCCCGATTTCGTCCGGCGGGAGGATTTCGACTGGGCGGTGAGCGAGGCCGGGCGCAAAAAGAAGACCGACTGCTCACGGGCCGAATTCCGCCCCCTTGAGGAAGGGCTCTGCGTTCAGATGATGCACGTGGGTCCCTTCGACGCGGAACCGGAGTCCGTCGCCCTGATGGATTCGTATCTCCGGGAGAGCGGATACCGGAACGATTTCAGCGAAACGAGACTGCACCACGAAATCTACCTCTCCGATCCGAGAAAGACCGAT
>CACYWX010000310.1 GCA_902778205.1 uncultured Ruminococcus sp.
CATTTCATCATCCGCGACCACGACATGCAGAAGTTCACCGCCCGCAAGGAATACATGCGGCGCGTCGCGGCGTTCCTGAACGCGAAGTACGGCGAGAACACCGTCGTCGCCACGATCAATCCGGAAAAGACCGGCTTCACCATCGGACTCCGCGCCGACATGGACGCCCTGCCCATCACGGAGAACAATCAGGACAAGCCATACCGTTCCCGCCATGAGGGGATCATGCACGCCTGCGGACACGACGCCCACACCGCCATGATGATCGGCACGGCCCGGGCGCTGTGGTCCATCCGGGATCAGCTGAGCTGCCGGGTCCGCATCCTCTTCCAGCCCTGCGAGGAGGGACGTCCCTCGGGAGCCCGGATCATGTGCGAGCACGGCGTCATGGACGACATCGACTGCATCGTCATGTGCCATGTGAACTGCATAGACAAGACTCACGTGATCTCAAGCAATCCCGGCACCACCAACGCCACCTCCGTGGCCTGGAAAATCACCCTGGGCGGCAGGGCGGTCCACGTGGCCTCCCCTCACATGGGCGTAGACGCGCTGGCCGCCGGAGTCAAGGTGTACAACGGCATCCAGACCCTGGTGAGCCGGGAGGTGGATCCCTTCGACACCTGCGTGTTGGCGGTGTGCTGTCTGAACGCGGGCACCACCGTCGCCACCAACGCCGACGAATGCGTGCTCCGGGGCTCCATCCGGTGCGTCCGGGACGAGACCATGGCCTGGGCAAGAGCAAGGCTGGAGAAGCTGACCCGTGCCGTGGCGGAGGAAACCGGCGTGACCTGGTCCCTGGACTGGTCCGGAGATCCCCTGCCCTCGGCTCACAACGATCCCGCCCTGTACGAGGCCTTCACCGCGTCCGCGAGGAAGGTGGTGGGTGAGGAGCGGGTGATCCTGCTGCCTCCCTCCCCGGGCGGCGAGGACTTCGCCTACTACGAACAGCTCAAGCCCGGCCTGCTCTTCGGCCTCGGTATGCGGAACGAGGAGAAGGGTGCCTGCCATCCCGCCCACACGAAGGACTGGGACATCGACGAGGACGGCCTGGAGACCGGCGTGAAGGTCTTCGTCCAGTTCGTGCTGGACTACATGGACCACGGTCGGTAAAAGGAGGAGCACGCATGAAGGAACCCGTCTTTTACTGCCAGCTGGACTACGCCCACATCCCCTTCCCCGCCCCGGAGAGCGGCTTCGGAAACCTGGCCAACAACGGATGCGGCCCCCTGTCCGTCTCCATGCTGGTGGAAAACATGCTGGGGATCCCCTTCCCGCCGGAGGACGCCGCCCGGTTCTTTCTGGCCTCGGGAGCGAGGGCGCCGGTGGGCACCAATCTCTACATCGCCTCGGAGGCAGTCGCGGAGCGGTTCGGCCTTCGGGTGACCAATACGGAGGATCCCGCCGAGGCGTATGATTTTCTCGCCCGCGGACGCGGCATGGTCATTGCCAACACCTACGGAGACCGTCCCGAGGACGGATACATCGGCGTGTTCTCCGACGGCGGCCACTACATCCTTCTGACGGAAGCCCTCTTCGGCGCGGACGCGGGGAAGGTCCGGGTGCTGGATCCCATGTACCGCCCCGGCCGGTTCGACAAGCCGGGACGCGCGGGAAAGGTCCGCATGGAGGGGCAGGCTGCCGTGGCGGATTTCTCCGTCGTGGCCTCAGACTGTGTCCGCCGTCCCTTCTTTCTCTTCGAGAAGCCGGAGGGATAAGGCTCACACATTCCGGCGGAACCAGTCGGTGACGGCGTCCGCGCTGTCCTCCGAGGTCTCGGGGATATTGAACCAGTGGGACGCGCCGGCCACCTCGTAGCCTCCGTAGGGGAACTCCTCCCGGGGAGCGAGGTATCCGTTGACGCAATTGGAGTAGCCGCAGACGTAGATCCGGTCCGCGCTCCATCCGGCTCCCGCGAGGATCCGCTCCACCGCATCCCCCTCCAGGGTCAGAAGCTCGAAGGGGATGAAGGCGAAGGCCAGGCTCTCCCCCACGGTCACAAGCTGCATGGGGACCGTCAGATCCGGACTCTCCCCGCGCCGCGCCATGTCCAGCATCTTCCGCCGCCACTGCAGCTCACGGAGGGGAAAATGCCGCTCTCCCGCCGGAGCCGCGAAATACTCCCGCTCCGCTTCCTTCACGGAGGCCTCGAGGACCGGGACGTCCTCAAAGGGCTTCATGGGCACCCGGATCTCCTCGTACCGGATCCCCAGCTCTCCGGAAACGGTCTGACCGGGCTCCGGATCCGCAGCGAACCGCGTCACGGGACCGGCCAGCTCTCCGCCCAGGGTCTCGATCAGCTCGTCCATCTCCTCCCCGGTGGTGATGCCGGGAACGCCCGCCGGATTGATGTCGCCGCCCCGTCCCTGGAAGAACAGGAAGGGCGCCTCGTCCGAGGAGGACCGGTTGAGCACGCTGAGCCAGTCCGCCGACACCGACATGCGGGTATTGATCACCGCGTGGCAGCAGGCCGTGCAGAGAACGCCCCGGAGCTTTCCCTCCCGGTCCCGGAACGCCGCGGCCCGGATGGTGGGATCCATGACGTCCCGGCCTCTGCGGTTCCGCACATGGATCAGCCGCTCCGGAAGCACCTCCGTGCGGAGGGTCCCGTGGGTCATCCGCTCCATGGCACGGAGGGCCAGCTCCCCGCAGACGTCCCCCACATGGGCGAAGTAGTCCCAGTCGATGGGCATTTCCGCCAGCCCGCCCGCGCAGGGAGCGGAGTGGGTGTGGATGAAGTTCAGCGCGATCCGCTCCCGGGGCACGCCGGTCACCGCCGCGATCTGCCGGGTCACCAGCCGGTACAGGTCCGGGATCAGGGCCAACAGGTCCAGGCTGAAAATCAGAACCGTCTTCTCCCCGTCGGAGGCCGCCATGACCTTGGCGTGCAGCTCGTCCCGGACCGAATCCGCGGGTGATGTGCGGAAGCCGTAGCCGTCCAGGAAGGTGCCGTTCAGAACGGGGGTAATCAGCCCGTCCGCAAATCCGATGGTTATCTCTCTCATACAGTCTCCTTTTCTCCGCGCAGTCGGCGGAAGTACGCTCGTCCGATCCGCTTCAGTATAGCATTCCGCCCGGGAAAAGTCAAGAATATCCGGGCGAAGGAGGTATCTCCATGATCTTTGTCGGCGCAGACGGAGGCGGAACCGGCACCGCCCTCGCGGCCTATGAAAACGGAATTCGCATCGCATCGGCCCGCTCCGGCCCGCTCAATTACCGGTTCATCCCCCCGGAGGAGGCGGTCCGCCATCTGACGGAGGGGTTCGCCGCGCTGGGCCTTCCTCCGGGATCCGCCGCGGCCCTTGGCATCGCCGATCCCTCCCTGGACGGCGAGGCCGGTCCGGACGATCCCGCGGCGGAGCGCTTTTACGCCCTTCTGCGCCGGTCCCTTCCCTGTCCGGTGTTCGGCCGGAGCGACGCTTATATCACCCTGTTCGGCCTGACGGGAGGAGCCGGTCCCGGGGTCCTGGTGATCGCCGGAACGGGCGCCATGGCCATTGCCGAAAACGGCCGGAGCGAGATCCGGACCGCGGGAGGCTGGGGACGTCTCACCGGGGACGAGGGCGGCGCTTATTTCATCGCCTCGGAGGGGATCCGGGCCGCTCTCCGGGCCTCCGACGGAGCCGCTCCCCCGACCATGCTGACGGAGACGCTTCCCCGCTTCTTCGGCGTCCCGTCCCTGCGGGGGCTGATCCCGGTTTTCTACGGGGAGCCGGAGCCCGACCTCGCCGCTTTCGCCGTGGAGGTGGACCGGTGCGCCGGGGAGGGAGACGAAGTATCCTGCCGGATCCTCGACGATGCCGCTTCCTTCCTTGCCGCCTATGCCTCCGGCCTCGTGCGCTGGAGCGGATGCGGGACCGTGGGGATCTGGGGAAGCGTCCTCTTGAAGAACAAGCGGGTACAATCGACGTTTGAAGAAAAACTCCGTGCCATATGCGGTCCCGTCCGCATCGCGCCTCCGGCCATCCCGGCTGAGGAAGCGGCGGCCCTCTACGCGCGGAGAGAATTTGACAGAATCAACAAGGAGAACACGCCATGACAGCATCCGAAACCTACATGCAGAACGTCATCGCCCTGGCGGACCGAGTCCGGACCGAGCAGGGAGAGACCATCGAAAAGGCGGCCCGCCTCACCGCCGACGCCCTTCTCCGGGACGGCTTCGTCTTCACCTTCGGCACCGGCCACTCCCACATGCTGGCCGAGGAGATTTTCTACCGGGCGGGAGGACTCGCGCGGGTCTGCCCCATTCTGGAGGATCCCCTGATGCTCCACCGCGCCGCCGCCCGCAGCTCCCAGCTGGAGCGGATGTCCGGCCTGGCCGCCGCGCTTCTGGACGACGTGGACGCGGTGAAATACGGGGGCGTGCTGTTCCTCTTCTCCAACTCCGGGTGCAACACCGTGGCGGTGGAAATGGCTGAGGAGGCGAAAAAGCGCGGGCTAACCACAGTCTGCATCACCAACATCTCCCACAGCCGCCGCATGACCTCCCGTCATCCGGAGGGGAAAAAGCTCATGGACGTGTGCGACGTGGTCATCGACAACATGGGAGCCTACGGGGACGCCT
>CACYWX010000311.1 GCA_902778205.1 uncultured Ruminococcus sp.
GGAACGGGGGAGCTGGAGCGATTTCGAGTACCATGTGACCTCCGACGGCACCGTCAGCGCGGTTCTCTGGATCAGCGGATCCGGGCACAGGCCCATGGACGACGTCATAGCAAGCGCGTTCCCGGAGGAGCTGACAGAGGAGATCCGGCTTCTCTCCGACGACGGGGACACCGTGACGCTGTTCATCCGCGGGCTGTTCCTGTCCGGGCCTCAAAAGGAGCCGGGCGAGATGACGGTCATTCTCGACAAAAACACGCTGGAGCTGCTCTCCGCGCAGCAATCCTGGACGTCCGGAACCTATACGTATTCCTCCGAACACGGCTATGTCTACGACAGGGAGATCGCTGGCCTGAAGATCGCGGAGGGCTGGGACAGAACGAGGACCATTACGTATCTGATTTACAGCGGCGGACAGCAGGCGCGCACCGAGACCGTCGTATGCCCGGCCTCCTGGGATCTGACGCTGGCCGCCGTCCCGGGATACCGGATCGAGGCGGAGGCGCAAGGCGTTGAACTCCTGGAGCGCGGAGAATACCACGTGCCTCCGGGGGACGGAGACATACGTGTTGTTGTGAACTGAAGGAAAGAAGAGGAATGAGGATGAATCACGCGGGGAGCTTTGAGAAATACGGCGGCGGACCTGTTTTCGGCGACGAATCCACGGGGACTTTATTCGACGCCTTTGTGCGGGAGACGCCGGACGGACGCCTGCGCATGGACCTGTCCTGGAGGCCGGAGGGATCCCTGGCCGTCTCGTTTTCTGAGGACGGGATCCGCTGGTCCGCTCCGGTCATCACCCTCGGTCCGGATCCGGATTCCGGCTGGGAGCAGATCGTCAACCGGAACTGCGTCCTGCCCGATCCCGGGGGGAACGGCTGGCTCATGTGGTACACCGGGCAGGTCTGGAACGGCAGGCACGGGAGATCGTGGATCGGCATGGCCCGGTCCGACGACGGCATCCATTTCCGGCGGTTCCGGAGGGATCCAGTTCTCATTCCCGAGGCGGCGTTTGAGAAGGAGTCCGTCATGAACCCCTTCGTGCTGTTCGAGGACGGCAGGTTCCGCATGTGGTACGCCGCAGGGGAGACCTACGCGCCGGACGTGATCTGTTACGCCGAGTCCGCCGACGGGATCCGCTGGGCCAAATACGCGGGGAATCCTGTCTTTACGGCCAATCCCGAAAAGGAGTACGAGCAGGAGCGGATCGGCGCCTGCGACATTCTCCGGGAGGGGGAGGGGTATCTCATGTTCTACATCGGGTATCGGGACATCCACACCGCCTGCATCTGCGCCGCCCGGTCGAGGGACGGAATCACCGGCTGGGAGAGGGTGCCGGAGAATCCCCTGGTCACGCCGACGCCGGGGGGCTGGGACGCGGATTCCTGCTACAAGCCCACGGCGGTGAGGGCTGGGGACGGGACTGTCCGCCTCTGGTACAACGGACGGCGGGAGGGCCGCGAGTACATCGGATACGCCGAGGGACGGATCACGCCGGAGGTGAGGATATGACACAGAGGGAAAATATGCTCCGCGTGATCCGGTTTGAGCGTCCCGATTATATTCCCGTTTCGTTTCACGTGAATGCTTCCGTATTCAGCCATTACGATCCCCGCGCCGTGGAGGAGCTTCTGGAATCCCATCCGATCATCGCCGGAAAGAGCCGCATGCGCTGGGATCTGGTGCCGAAGGACGCGGACGAGGTGGACCGGGACGTGACCTATTACGACGAATTCGGCGTGGAGTGGAAGGGCGCTATCGACGGCATCCGCGGCGTGATCCAGAAGCATCCCCTGGAGGATTTTTCAAGGATCCGCTCCTACCGCTTCCCGCCTCTTCCGGTGTTTCACCCGGAGGAGGAGAGAGCCGCAGTGGCCCGTGCCAGGGCGGAGGGGCGGTTCACCCAGACCGGACTGCCCCACGGACACACCTTTCTCCGGCTGACGGACCTCTGCGGCTTTGAAAACGTCCTCATGGGCATGGCAGATGAGGACGAGGATCTTCTGTACCTGATCCGTGCGCTTGAGGAGTACAACGCCGCCTTCACCGACCACTGGGCCGGGATCGGGTACGACATGATCTCCTATCCCGAGGATCTGGGCATGCAGATCGGCCCCATGATCTCTCCGGCCCTGTTCCGGAAATTCATCAAGCCCTCCTACGAACGGCTCATGAAGCCCGCCCGGGACGCCGGAGCCATCGTCCACATGCATTCGGACGGGGACATCCGGACTCTGGCGGACGATCTCATCGACGGCGGCGTGGACGTGCTCAACATCCAGGATCTGGTGAACGGCATTGACTGGATCCGGGAGAAGTTCTTTGGGAAATACGCTCTGGAGCTGGACGTGGACCGGCAGAAGGTCACGGTGTTCGGAACCCCCGCGGAGGTGGACGCCCTGATCCGGGAGGAGGTCGAAAAGCTGTCCTCTCCGGCAGGCGGGCTGATGTTGATCTACGGCTGGTACGCCGGAACGCCGCTGGAGAACGTCCGGGCCCTGATGGACGCATTTGAAAAGTATATGTTCCGCTGGAGCTGATAAGGCGGCGCGTCCGGCTTGACAACCCCCGTTTTGTTGTGATATGATAACATTTACCATGCGTCCGGTATACGGCGCGGACTGAGAAGGAGAATTAACCATGAGTCAGTGGATCTGGAACTTCGGAGATTTTGAAATCTATCATTCCTCCCTGGTACACGCCCGCCGCGTCGGATACGGCCGTCCCATCGCCTGCATGTGGAAGCTGTACCGGCCGGAGCCCAACGTGGTCTTTGAAAAGGAGGTTCATACGGAGGGCGGACGCTTCACCGTGTACGGCCAGGGTCTGGGAGAGGTCGTGGTCTATTCCAATCGGGACCGGTACAGCCCCGCCAACCGGAAATACGCCTTCGGGGAGGAAATCACGCTTCCCGCCGGGTCCTTCCGGATCCAGGCGCAGATCATGAACCTCGACACGTTCCCGGCGATTCTGTCCGTGGGCTGCGTGGAGACGGACGGGAGCTGGTTCTGCGACGACCGGTCCGGAAACCGGACGCCTGTGGGGACCTGGGACGTGTTCGGCGATCCGGAGAAGAAGCCCGAGGTCTTTCCCTTCGCGTATCTGCCTGTGGATCCCGTCTCCCGTGAGGCGGCGGAGGGCGGCGTCCTCTACGACTTCGGACGGGAGCTGTTCTGCGGGCTCACCGTGTCCGGTCTGACGGGTCCGGCGGCGCTCCGTCTGGGTGAGTCCCGGGAGGAGGCCATGGATCCGGAGTGGTGTGTGATCCGGCATACGCTGACCCCGAAGCGGAATACGGTGATCCCCTCCGGCTTCCGGTATGTGTTCCTGTCCGATCCGGCGGCTGAGCTCCGCGCAGAGTTTGAGTATCTGCCCATTACAAACCGCGGACGGTTTTCCTCCGGCGAGGAGATCGTTCAGTGGACCTGGGACACCGCCGCCTATACTTTCTTCCTCAACTGCCGGGAGTTCTTCTTCGACGGGATTAAGCGGGACCGCTGGGTCTGGTCGGCCGACGCCTATCAGACGCAGTTCGTCAACCACTATTCCTTCATGGATCCGGAGATCGAGAAGCGCACCCTGATTGCGCTGGGAGGGAAGAGACCCTTCACTCAGCATGTCAACACCATCGTGGACTACACGTTCTTCTGGATCATGGGAATCTGGGAGTATTACCGGGCATACGGAGACGCGGACTTTGTAAAGCAGATGCTCCCGCAGCTGAAGGAGGTCGTCTCCTTTATCGAGGCCCGGCGGGATGAGGACGGCTTCATCCGCGGGAAGAACGCGGACTGGGTCTTCATCGACTGGGCCTGGGACATCGACAAGACCGGCGCCGTGTCCGGCGAGCAGATCCTTCTGGCCGAGGCCCTGGACGATTTCGGGAAGATGCTCGGAATCTGCGGGGAGGACGGCGCGGAATACGAGCGGGAGGCCGCCCTGCTGAGGGAGCGCATCGAGGAGAGGTTCTGGGATTCCGAAAAGGGCTGCTTCATCGACAGCTTCGAGAGCGGGAAGCGGAACGTGAGCCGTCACTGCAATCTCTGGGCCTACCTGTTCCTGCCTCTTTCGGAGGAGCGGAAGAAGAGCATCTACGAAAACGTGGTGCTGAACGACGCGGTCTCGGCCATCACGACGCCCTATTTCAAGTTCTACGAGAATCAGGTCCACTGCGAGGCCGGGGATCCTCTCCGCAAACTGGAGGACAGCATCCGGAATTACTACGGCCCCATGAAGGACCTCGGCGCAACCGCTCTGTTCGAGCAGTTCGATCCGTCTCAGAAGGGCGCGGAGCACTACGCCATGTACAACCTCCCCTATGACAAATCGCTCTGCCACGCCTGGAGCAGCAGTCCCATCTATCTGCTGGGCGCGTACCGTCTGGGCGTCCGGAATACGGGAATCGCGTACGATACCTTCGAGGTCCGCCCGAATCCCGGCGATCTGGGGACGTTCTCAGGCATCGTGCCGCTTCCGGCGGGAGAGGTGGAGGTATCCGTCGGGGAGGACCGGATCTCGGTGACGGCGTCTGCTTCCGGCGGAACGCTGGTATACG
>CACYWX010000312.1 GCA_902778205.1 uncultured Ruminococcus sp.
ATGGAATACAGCTGCGGCTACGTGGGACTCGAAGAGACCGTGGACCGTCTGGAGGGGCTCATTGCGGGCACTCCCTTCGATCAGTACGATATGCCGGGCTTCTACGGCAACGTGGAGCTGGCTATCGAATACGGGAGCTTCCTCAGGCGGTATCCCGCGCTGGCGGAGGATCCCCGGCGGGTCCAATTCCTCGACGGGGCGTACCGGAAGATGATGCGCACGCTCATGACCAATCCCCCCGACAGATACGACGACTATTTCATCTACACGCTGGCAAAGGTCTATACCGATTTCTACGAACTGGACGGCCTCATCACCTACCGGGAAGTGACGGAAAAACTCATGCCCCGCTATTCCGGTGAACGGTACGTGCTCTCCCGGACGGCCGGGGACATGATGAAGGTCCTTGCCCGCGCGCTGATTTCCTCTGATCCCGCGTTCTTCGACGACATCCCGGCCATCGCGGAAATCGCCGATCCGGTCCGGAAGAAAGAGGAAACGCTCCGCTTCGCCGAGGACTGCGGGCTCTACCACGACTTCGGACTCTGCAAAATGGGCGTGGAGCGGCTGGAAAACACCCGCCCCGTCTTCGAAGCCGAAAACCTCCGGATCCGCCTGCACACCCTCTCCGGGTACGACGATCTGCGGGCAAGGCCGTCCACCGCCATGTTCGCCGACACCGCCCGCGGCCACCACAGCAGCTATTCCGGCGGGGAGGAGGATCCCTCCGGATACGTCCGCATGGAATCTCCCTATCGGAAGATGACGGACGTATGCGCCATCGTGTCCCGGCTTATGGAGGGGGACAACCGGGACGGCGTGCGTCAACGGGTCCGCGCCATGACGCCGAAGGAAAAAAGCCGGTTCTCGCCTCCCGTGCTCGCCTGCCTCTCCGATCCCGCCCTGTGCCGGGAACTGGACGAGCTGCTGAACGGCGACGGCGAAGAATACTACCGGGAGATCTACCGTACACTCACGGAGGTCCCGCAATTGTAACATCCACCCTTGCGAGACGCTGTTACGGGCAGGCATATGAACTGCGCATCCCATGCAAAAACCCAAAAGACAGCGTGCAAGATGATCGGGAAGTCCTGTGAAACGGTTCGTGAGATGGAAAAAAGAAAACACGGATAAACGGTGCAAATCCTTCTATGGAAGCGAACCTCTCAAAGGAAACGGAGAAAAGATGATATGCTTATCAAGTGACAGAAAATACTGTTTGGAATATGTCGCCCAATGTGTTTTGCAGCCGGACTGATTTGCTGCGGAATCGACGAGATAAAGGGACCCTGACCGATAAGGTGCAGGGTCCCTGTTTCTCTGTATTTTCAGCTCCGCCGCTGTCGGGGATATCGTTCCTGTCCGTGCCTTCAACCGTCAGGACGCAGTGCGCCAAGCTCACCACGCCAGAACATCCTCGTCGGCCAGTTTCACACCTTCCACACTGTAAAACCCCTCAAGCTTCCCGGCGTGAACGTAGCTGACCCTTTCAATCCGCAGAGGATCGCTCATTACAGCGTCTGCAGCGCAGGTTTCGACAGGACGCGGCACAACCCCGCCGGTGAGGATGCTGTAACGCTCCATAGCGTCTGCGAGGGACGTGTACAGCTGATCTTCTTCATATCGCAGTAACTTATCGGTTTTTTCCGATACTTTGATGAGAAGCTGTTCCGCCTCGTCGAAGAGGACATACAGGACCTTCTCAGCGGTGAGACGCCAGCCTGTGGCATCCTCCCAGACGAAGTAAACTGTATCTCCGGGACGGATGGGAAGGGCGGAAAAAAGCGCGCGGTAGGACGACATGGTTAGAACTCCTTAAGATGAGCTGATTTCAACACAAAAGCCCCGCCGCAGGCAGGACTTCTGTGACACTATGATGTAACGACATGATGAGCTTGCAGAAGGATCAAAAATATTATAGCATATCAAATTGCTCGTGTCAAGCCTTATCTCTCGCTTCTCCGGCTCTGCCAGGATCCCTTTCAGTACGGTAACCTGCATCCTTCTGAACTGGTTGTCAGCCTTTACTGATCATTTTTCTCAATTCCAGATTCAGCTCACGGAATACACCGCGCGGGTAAATGTCATCGAGCAGGGAGGAGATGGTCAGAATCTGATCGTCGGTGAGCTTAGCATTCTTGCTGATGTTCCTGAACTTTGTTCCGGTAATGTAGAGGCATATCTTGTCAATACTATCCTTAGCGGAGGCCATCTGTCTGACCACGCTGCTTCTGTGCGCGAAGCGGATTAGGTCCTTGTTCAGAAGGTCATAGGAGAAACGACCTGTTCCATCGGTGTAATATTTTACGATCGCCTGGTAATCCTCGCTATCGACAACGGTTAGTTCTTTGGGTTGATCCTCTTCAACAACCTCAGGAGCGTCTGCGGGCTGCTCAAGAACAAGTTTTACGGCAGGCTGTTTTTTGTAGGGAAGACCCTTGGTGAGTTCGATTGCTTCATTGAATGCGTCGATAGGGAAGAGAGAGGCTTGTGTGTTCTCGGTCGGGATCGCTTCGCCAGAAGTCTTGCTGATTCCGGCAATACCCGGCTGTTTTGCGTCAACGCGAAGGATGACGATCCCGGCGCCACCAGAGGGGAGTTTCTGTTTGTACGCGAAGCCGGGAATGGTGGATAGTTCTACGACAGCGGTGCGGATCATAAAAGCTCTCCTTTGTGTGGGAATAATTTGACAAAAACATTATAGCAGAATTAAGAAATCATGTCAAGAGCATTTATGGCCCATCAACTGTACATCAACTGTACAAATTGCCGCACAGGAATTGTACCGCTCTCATCACCGTCGGTGAGCATACATGAACAGGGGCTGGGGACAGAAGCCGGTCCCCGCTCTGCAGGAAGATTCTGCTTTTGAACGTAAGGCATGATCTGCTCGTGTCCTTCCCCAAAAAGAACGCCCTGTCCTGCCGTCGTTCCCCAAAAGCCATTGACGGGACGCGGCAGAGCGTGGTATAATACTTTTGGGATGGATATCCTGTGAATCGGGGTATGCAGACATAAGCAATATTCATGAGTCAAACTTACAGGGGAAGGTAAAATGAGAAAAGCCATTTATATTCTTTTGGCGTTTATCCTGCTTCCGAACCTTTTCGGATGCGTGAAGAACAGCAGCGTGCCCCCGGCCGGGACTGTAAACACGGATGCCCCCGTGACAGCGGGGTCGGACGAAGCGTTTGTCTGGACCCGTGAAGGCTATTTTTCCGATGAAGACGGCAACTTCGTCTATATTTCCGCTTCCGAGGACGAGGAAAATCCCGGCTGGTATGTCGGAGGCTGCATCGGTGAAGATACGTACGGCTGGTATATCGGACAGGAGGGGAAGACCCTTTACGGAAATATCGCCGCACCTTACGAGGAAGAAGGGACCGAGTTTTATGTGACCGTGAGTGAGGACGGCGAGCAGGACATCCTGCTGGAGGTGAACGGCGGGGAGACCTATCGCCTTGCCTACTATGAGATGGAAGAGGCGAGCATCACCGTGTATCTCAATACCGAGGGATGGGGAGAGATCGCCTACGCTCCGGCCCGGGAAGAGCTCGTGTTCGATGATGAATACCCCGCGCAGTCCGGTTATATCGGGCTTGCGGAGCCGGAAACCTATATCCTCGGCGCAAGACCGGACGAGGGTTATAAGTTCGTGAAGTGGACAAAGGACGGTGAGGATTTCTCAAGGGACGCGGAAATCACCGTGGAGCTTGCCGAGAGCGCGGAATACGTCGCGGTCTTCTGGATCAAAGGCACGAACGAGGCGCATGTCGATCTCGATACGGTCGATACCCTCGGCGACGTGCTCGGACTTCCGAATTGGGGCACAGGCGGAAACGCGGATCGCTATGTTTATGTGTTCGAACAGGACGAGGTCATCTACCGCGCGATTGCCGAATCGAACGAGGATACGTTCAACGCGCTGTTTGACCTTGACTGGGACGATCCGCAGTACGCGGAGAAAGAGCGGGCGATCCTCAGTCCCCTCCCGGTGATAGCTATTGAGAACCTCAGTGAGCAGATCCCCACACAGGCTGAAATGGATAGGATCGTCGGCAAGAATGGCGGAGAACTGCTTGATGACGGCTGGACTCTCTCCGGCTGGAACCTTCAGGATATGCAGTTTTATATGAATCACGGCTTTTTCAGCTATCTTGTCACTATGGAGGGCGAGGCGGCGGACCCGGACGAGTTTGAGGATGAGGATATTCGGCCGTTTGTCGTGACAGCTGTTTCATATCAGGGCTTCGGCGACACTGCATCGCTGGATGCAGATTAAGAAATCTGCCGAAGACCGACTGCATGAAAGAAGACGGAATAACGCCCGGGCTGAACACAAAGGAGAGGAAACAAAACCATGATCACAAGAGACCGGATTCGCGTGCGGGATCCCTTTGTGCTTCTGCGTGAAGACACCTATTATCTTTATGCGTCAGAAAGGGAGACTGCGCTTTCCTGTTATACAAGCACGGATCTGCAGTTCTGGGAGCCGGTTGGTACGGTATTTGAGATTCCCGGTGATTTTTGGGCGCATAAGGACGTATGGGCC
>CACYWX010000313.1 GCA_902778205.1 uncultured Ruminococcus sp.
GAGACAAATGATGAAGGACGGCAAATTCGTCGGCGCGCTCCCGCCCTACGGGTATCTGAAAGACCCGGAGGACTGTCACAAGCTGATTGTTGACCCGGAAGCGGCGGCGGTCGTCAAGCAGATCTTCGCATGGGCGGCTAACGGCATGGGAATCAACACCATCGTCACCCGCCTGAACGAAGCGGGCGTCACGACGCCAAGTTATCGCCGCGCGGAACAGGGACTGATTACCAACGAAAAGCGGCTCGGAAGCGGGAGCTGGCAGACCTTCACCGTCAGCAAGATCCTCCGCGAAGAAACCTATACCGGCGACATGGTACAGGGCAAGTCCAAAATCGTCGCCCGAAAACAGGTTCCCGCAACCCCGGACGAATACACCGTCGTTCCGGGAACGCATCAACCCATCGTCAGCCGTGAACTGTTTGAGCAGGTGCGCGGGATGCTGGACAGAACGGCGCAGGCCGTCAAAGAACGGGAACAAACGCCGTACTCTCCCAATCTTCTGAAAGGAAAGATCTTCTGCGCGGCCTGCGGAAGAGCGCTTCACCGTCAGCGCTCAAAAAGGAGAAAAATGCCGGACCGATACCTGTATCACTGCATCACGAATTCCCGCACCGCGCACGGCACCTGCCCCGGCATCCTGATTTATGAAGAGGCTCTTTTCGACGCGCTGCTCCCCATCATCCGGAACACGCTGGATTCGTTCCTCGGCGGGGAGACAATCATCCTTCCCGAACAGGATTCGGAGAAGGAAACGGAAAAACGCCTTGCCGTCCTTCAGCAGGAGATCCGCCGCAGAGCCGGACAGATCGCCGGTCTGTACGAAAATCTCACCCTCGGCGTCATAAGCCGCGGTGAGTACGATTCCCTCCGGGGACAGTTTGAAACGAGGCTCATGGAGCTGACCGCCGAAGCCACCCGTCTCCGTGAAGAGGTTCAAACACAGGAGGAAAACAGTAGGAGACTCCGGATGCTCCGGGAAGAGGAAGAAGCCCTACGGAAGAATCCCGTCCTGACAAAAGAACTGATCGACCGCCTTATCGAGCGCATCGACGTATCCCCCGACAAGAGCCTGCATATCCGGTGGACATTCAAAAGCGAATACGGAGAGGAGGACACGCCATGTCAGCCTATGTGATCGCGCTCTATATCCGGCTGTCCATCGAGGACGTGAAATACGAGAGCATGAGCATCGAGAATCAGAAGCTGACGCTTCACGAATACGCCTCCGCCCTGCCCGAAGCCGGACACGCGGAGATCCTCGAATTTGTGGACAACGGCTATACAGGCACCAATTTTGAGAGGCCGGAGGTCCAGCGCATGATCGAACTGGTCCGGCAGAACCGGATCGACTGCATCATTGTCAAGGACTTCTCCCGCTTCGGGCGGAACAGCATCGAGACCGGGTATTTCCTCGAAAAGGTCTTTCCCCTGTTTCATACCCGCTTTATCTCTGTCAGCGACGGGTACGACAGTGCGACGCTTCATGGGGACACGGGCGGGATGAATGTGGCCTTCAAATATCTCATCAATGAGTATTACAGCCGGGATATGTCGATCAAAACCCGGAGCGCAAAGTACGCGAAGATGGAACGGGGTGAGTATCAGAGCAAAACCTGCCCTTACGGATACCGGAAAGGAGCCAACGGACGCATGGAGCCGGACGGCGAAGCGGCGGAAACCGTGAAGCTGATCTTTTCTCTGGCGGCGGATGGACAGTCTGCAACGGAAATCGCCCGGGAACTGCATCGGAGAGGAATCCCGACGCCCGGCGAATACAAAGCCGCGCACGGAAACCATACACACGATATATCCCGTACCAAAGGAGTCTGGCCTGTCTCCACCATTCATCGCTTTCTCAAAGACGAAACCTATACCGGCAATTACATCATCCGAAGAAGGGAGGTTGCTGAGATTGGTGGGAACAGATCGGTTATGCGTGACCGGAGTCAATGGATCATCATCCCGGATTTTCACGAACCTCTGGTAGACCGGGAAACCTTCAAAACGGTAAATGACAATATCCGCTGTTTTGGTTCCGGAAAGCCAAAACAGAAACGTATTTATCCTTTGCGCGGACAAGTATTCTGCGGATGCTGCCATCACGCGCTGAGCCGAGACTATAACCCCAAGCCGAAATATGTCTGTCCCTGTTCCGCCTGTCTGGACGACGCGCCTTGCCGAAATCTGAAAATACCCGTACCGGAACTGGAAAATCTGGTCCTCCATGCAATCCACGAGCGCATAGGACAGAATGGAGAAGACGGATCATCGGACGGCATTGCCGAAAGCGGCACCGGGGAAACCCGGACCGATTCCCTGGAAGAGGAACGCCTTACGCTCTATGAAGCGTACCTGAACGGAGAAGTTTCGCTCGCTGTATTCAGGGAGCAAAAAGAGCGGATCGCCGGGAAAATCCTGACAGTACAGAAAAGCCGCGTGCTCATGCAGGAACAATCGGCAAGAGAGGACGCGGCAAACAAGTTCCGTCAGATCCGTGAGGAAGTCTCCGCCGCCGACCATCTCACAGTCGAACTGTGCGAGAAGCTCGTGGACAGAGTTTTCGTCTACCCGGACAAGCGGATCGAGGTGGAATTTATGTAAAATTCGGCAAAAAATCTATTGTCGATAGCTTGACATTTGGGTGACGTATATCATGAAATCTCATAGTTTCAAGTCCGCATCTATTTAACATCCGCTTGAACATCGGCAGCACGCTGTCCGGATCCTGCGGGCCTCCGTTCGGAGACGGGAAGAGATACGGCGACGCGCCTCCCATCCTCTCCTTGAGATCATACAGCATACCCATCACATCTTCGCCGACTGCGATCGTGCGATAGGCGTTCTTCGTCTTGAGCGGACCTTCCTCGATGCGCCCCTGCACGCGGATCACCTGCCGCTTGATCGCGATCGTGGAGTGCTCGAAATCCACATCTTCCCATTTCAGACCGAGCAGTTCCCCACGCCGCAGGCCGGTGGAAAAGTCGAGATAGTAGAATTCGAGCTTCCCGGATGCCTTCGCCTCCTCGAAGAATTTGGCGAGACCTTCGACCGGCATCGTCTTCATCTCCTGCTTCTCCCGCTTCGGGAGCTTGCACCCGGCGACGGGATTGGTCAGCATGAGATGCTCCGCCACCGCTTTCTCGAAGACGGAGTAGAGCATGGTGCGGATGTTCGACACCGTCTTCACGCTGAGACCTCTCGGCTGATGCTCGGACTCCTTGCGTTCGATCCGTCCGTCTTTCAGAAGACCGTTGAAGAACTTCTGAAGGACCAGCGTCGTGACCTTGTTCAGCGGGAGATCGCCGATCCCGGGTTTGACATGAAGACGGAGATTGCCCTCATAGGTCTCATACGTGGACGGACGCATATTCGGCTTGCCATAGGTCTCAAGCCACAGCTCACACCATTCGATAACCGTCATCTTATCCGACACGATGATGTTCAGTTTCTTCACCCGATCGAGCGCTTCGGCAAGCTTGTCCTTCACCTCCGCCTGCGTCTTGCCGAGGACGTTCTTGAAGATCTGTTTGCCCGTGACAGGATCGCGTCCCGCCGTGTACCTGCCTTCCCAGCGACCGTCGCTACGTTTACGGATACTGCCTTCGCCGTTCGCTCTGCGTTTTGCCATTTGTTACCACCTGTCCTTTCCGTTTTCGTTACCACACAACATACCACAACCGCTTCCGGAAGTCCATACCCCGGAGGCGGTCCTGCCGAACTTTATCAGTTTGGACATATCTCTGTCCTTCTCCTTTCTCAGAACGACCCTCATTTGAAATGAGGGTCATTCCGAAATGCCTGTCCCATTTGGAATGACCGTCGGTTGAACCGACGGTCATTGATTCCATCACATACGCATGACCGGACCGGATTTCTGATCGTCATCATCGTCCGGTTCGTCATATCCGTTCGTATTGTATCCTTCCTCATCCTCCTCTCCGTAATCGTAGTCGCCGTCCTGCTTGACCCATCCGGTATGCGCATAGATCGAACGCAGATCCGCGTGAGCAGACGATCCCTTCATCGCGTTTACGATATGTTTCTCCACCGAGCCTGTCACATCGAGACGGCACCGCGCCGGGAGCTTCTCGCTCACCCAGTCCATCTTTCCGAACGAGGAAGCCGGGACACGGAATTTCGGAAGGTCGTTGCCGTTTTCATCTCGCACGAGGATTTCATATTCGCGTCTCTCCTCCTCGCCGTCGTCGTAGATGATTTCGCAGGAAATGCGCGGGGCGAAGTTGCAGAGCTGAACATTCACCTCCCCATCCTTTGTGTGTTTCACATACCCGAGGCAGTTGTGCTTGGCGTAGTACGGAGCAGGGTAGTACTTCGAAAGCTCCGGATCCGGCGCGTCCTCTTCTTCCTCCGCGATGAGAGCTTCCTCGATCTCGGCGGGGTTGTACTTCCGGTTCAGCTGCGCGACCAGTTCAGCGTCGGACACTTCCTCCGGCGACTTTTTGTTTTCCGCAACCGGAGTGACAGTGCGGTGCTGGCTGAGGTGTTCCAGATGGAAGATCTTTGCGACCTCTGCCCATGGG
>CACYWX010000314.1 GCA_902778205.1 uncultured Ruminococcus sp.
CTAACCTTTTCCCCCCATGAAGTTCTTTGCCAGGCATTTATGCCTGTGGCTTTACTCCGAAAGAAAGCCGCGTTTTCCCTTTTTGCTTGAGATTAGTATCAGACCAGCGCGGCGCCCAGGGCCTTGCAGGCGTCTTCGGCTTCGGAGTCGGGAGCGTCGTTGCAGATGACGAAATCCGCGGCCATGACGGCTCCGTCGGCGACGCAGCGGTCGTTCCAGTTCCGCATCCACTCCCCGTCGCCCCAGCCGTAGGAGCCGAACAGGGCGATCTTCTTGCCGTTCAGCTTCGCCTCGACGGACTCGAACATGGGAAGGAACTCGCTGTCCTCCAGCTCCTCGGAGCCCATGGACGGGCAGCCGAACGCCACGGCGTCGAAACCGTCCATCTTGTCGGCGTCAAATTCCGTGGCGGTGAAGAGGGTGGATTCCCCTCCCGCCGCGCCGATTCCCTCCGCCACCGCGTTGGCCATGGCCTCGGTGTTGCCGGTTCCGCTCCAGTAAACGACTGCGATCTTGCTCATGTGTGTACCAAACCTTTCTGTATATGAGATGGATAAACGAACCGAATGGGTTATGTCCGGGGCGCCGAAAAGTCCCTTTCCGCCACGGCCAGCCGGTCCACGGTGGCTCCCCTTGACAGCTGGGCCTCGTAAGCCAGGGTGCACCGGCGGTACCGGGCGAAAATACGCTCCGCCACTTCCGGATCCCCGTATACCTTCCACGCGCCTACCCGCTTGCATCCGACGGACCGGTGCTCGATGAAGCCGCGGACGTCCTCCGGCGGATAGCCGAGGAAGAGGCCGATCTCATGGGGGAACGCATCCTCCCGCCGCAGTCTCCGCATGAGCTCGCCGAGACAGGAGGCCGGGCTGACCGAGCCGTATCCCCGTTCCCGCAGAATGGACTCCGCTTCCTTCCGGGCCAGATCCGCGCTGAGCCGGTCCGGGCGGTAGAGATAGAGAAGGACCTTTTTGCCGGAGCGGCGCAGGGGCAGAAGTCTCAGACCCTTCGGAACCAGCAGGCGGTTCTGCTCCCGGACATAGGCGAGGACCTCCGCGACGGTCCGGTAGGGGCTGGTGAACATACTGCCGGTTTTCATTCCGGCCAGGGTGGGCGAACAGTGTCTGACCAGCAGAGCGTCTGACATGGGTTCCTCCCGCGCACGGCGCGCTTCTTCGTTTCTGTCAGGATTCCCCGGCGGGATCCGGGTTATGCGGTATGCGGAGGTTTCTTGTCTGCGGTTAGCATTAACTAACCTTCTGTTACAGTATATCATGTTTGAATCGCGCTGTCAAGTGGAGGAAATGCACAAGAAATGGCATGGAATCAAGGGATCAAACAGGCGGAATGCACGATGGGCGGGAATGGGAGAAGAATGTCATGATTTCATAAAGTTAGCTAAAACTAATCGCCGAACAAACCGTAGACACCGACGCGGAGGCCGACTGCTCCGGAAGACCGTCTTTCCCACGTCCTTCCTTGACGGCGGGGAACTGGTGTGGTATAATGGAAGCCGATCAAACCGGAAGGGGAGGCAATATGTATTATCTCATCAAGGAATCCCTGACGCCCTGCGGGCCGGAGGACATCCGAAACGCCGCCGTCCAGTTCGTGGCGGTGCTGACGGGCGAGGAGTGGAGGGAGAGGCGGGACAGCTTCGACATGGTGATCGACATGGACATGGACACCGTCCACCCCACCGACACGAAGGCTGTGGTGAACCTGGACTCCCTGACCGGCACCCTGTCCATCCCGGACCGGGGGCAGATCGGGGGAGAGCGCCGCAATTTCGCCTTCGCCCTGGACGAGCGGGGCGTCATCCTGGTGGACGACAGCGGATACGCGGCCTGGCTGGTCAGGGAGATCGGGCGGACCAAAAAGTGGAGACTGCCCGGGCTGGAACGGTTTCTGTATGATCTCCTGGAGCTGACCATCGCCGGGGATCTGACGCTTCTCGAGGAGACGGAGCACCGGCTGAACCGCATCGAGGAGGCCATTCTCAGCGGGGAGGCCGAGAGCAGTCCGCCGGAGCTGAACGACATCCGGGGGGATCTGTTGGACCTGAAGCTCCACTACGGCCAGCTCATCGACCTGAGCCAGGAGCTGGAGGAGAACGAGAACGGCTTCTTCCGGGAGGAGAATCTGCGCTACTTCCACATGTTCACGGAGCGTGTGATCCGCCTTCGGGAGACCGTCACCGGACAGCGGGAGTACACGACCCAGCTTCGGGAGCTGGTGCAGACCCAGCTGGACGTGCGCCAGAACCGCATCATGACCATCCTGACCGTCATCACCTCCATTTTCATGCCCCTGTCCCTGATCGCGGGATGGTACGGCATGAATTTCCGGTACATGCCGGAGCTGGAGTGGCGGTATGCGTATCCGGCGCTGACGGTTCTGTGCGTGGTGATCGTGATCGTCTGCATCCTGTGGTTCAAGCGGAAGAAATGGCTGTGATTCTGCCGACGGGTTGGCGCGAAAGGAGAAAAACATGAAAAACGTTTTCGACATTACGGACTTCGGCGCGGTGGGAGACGGGCTGACCGACTGCACCGCCGCCATTCAGCGTGCTCTGGACGCCGCGGCGGAGGCGGAGGGCGCGGTGATCGTTCCGCCGGGCCGGTACTGCACCGGGACCCTGAAAATGGGGAAGCGCACCCGGCTCCAGGGGTATTCCGCGTGGAATTTCCGGGCGGACGGCAGCTCCGTGCTCCTCCTGAACGATCCGGAGGCGGTCTGCCTGCTGGACATCACCGGGGCCTTCGGCTGTTCCGTGGCGGGACTCTGCCTGGACGGGAGGAAGCTGGGAAAAAAGGTCCACGGAATCTACCTGTACTGGGAGAAGTACAACGGCGGAAGCGAGGAGGACACGCCGACGGTGGATGACTGCCGGGTGGGGAATTTCACCGGGGACGGCCTGCATCTGGAGCACATCTGGTGCTTCTCCGTCCGCCACTCCATGCTGCACCGCAACGGAGGAGCCGGGCTCTACATGGACGGCTGGGACGCCTTCATCATCGACAACTGGTTCACCGCCAACCGTCACTGCGGGATCCTGGGCGGTCCCTGCGCGGCTTCCGTCACCGCCACGGGCAACCGGGTGGAGTGGAACCGGGAGGCTGGCTTCCGCTTCGGAAACGGGGATTCTCTCAACGTCACGGGGAACTTCTTCGACCGCTCCTTCGGTCCGGCCCTGTGGCTGGGCGGCGGCGGGCAGTTCCGGGATACGGCGGTCACATGCAACGTGTTCCGGCGCTCGGGATGCCCGGACGGGATGACTTTCACATCGCCATACGAGTCCTCCCACGTGCTGATGGACCATGTGCAAAACGTGACGGTGAGCGGCAACACCTTCAAATGGGGCGTGAACGACGACGGAGGCGGCACGAGAAGTCCGGATTACGGGGTGTGCCTTTCCGATTCCGAGGCGGTGGCCGTTCAGGCGAACGTCCTGTATGAGGGCGCGCTGAAGCAGACCGTGGTATACGACGGGCGAGGGAACAACCTGATCCGGGACAATCTGTCCCACATGGACCGCTGACGGCGTGACGGAGCCGGTTCCGGAGAAACGGATCCTGCACCGGAGCGCCGGATGTAGTTGTTGCATTTTTACAAGATGAAGCCCCGCTTTTTGTGCGGAATTGTCGGAGATTGCCTGTCCGGCAGAGCTTTTGTGAGGCAATCCGGGATAAAATTTTAAATTTTTTCAAAAACAGGCTTGAAAATACCGCCCGGATGCGGTAAAATGCTGAATGGGAAAGCGGAGCGCTTTTATCCGATTATCTACACGGAGGAACACCATGAAGAAACTCATGACAGTTCTCTTGGCCTGCATGATGATCGTTTCTCTCGCCGTCGTCGTTTCGGCTTACTGGGAGCCGGAAGAAGCCTTCGGCGAGGTGAAATTCACCATCGGCAAGCAGACCACCGCGTGGAACGCGGATGGCAAGATCTCCGACGGCGAGTACTACAAGGTAGAGCTCGACCCGGCCTGGATCTCCTACGCCATCAACGACAACGACACGGATGCAGGTCTCGAGTACGCGAAGGCGACTCACCCCGAACTCTACATGTCCTGGGACGAGAACTACATCTACACGGCCACCAAATACGAAGTGACCAAGGGCCACGAGAATCTCTGGGACGGCGACCCCGCCTCCATGTGGTACTCCGGCGCCTGCCAGTTCAACTACGCCAACTTTGACGAGGTTGCCTCCGAATACAGACTGGAATACGGCGTGGGCCTGTCCTCCGACACCGGCGACACCCTGTACACCGTCTGGGCGGACGGCGCCGGCACCGGCTTCACTCCCTCCGAGGAGAACGCGAAGGTGTGGCTGGACGGCAACACCCTGACCTACGAAACCAGAGTTGCCTGGGAAGACTTCGCTGACGAAGACAACACCGCCGGCAAGGAAGGCCTCGGCTTCAACTTCTGCATCGTGTGGTCCATCGGCGAAGGCCAGGACTACGTGCACATCCAGCTGGCTGAAGGCTGCACCGGCAACGGCAAGCACGCGGAGAACTTCGCTCAGGTCACC
>CACYWX010000315.1:0-1273 GCA_902778205.1 uncultured Ruminococcus sp.
ATGATCGACTATGAGAACGCCGCGGTGTCGGTGGATGAGACCGCGTTCCGGAGGATGGCCGATCTGTGCCGTCTCTTCGCGGGAAACGACCCGTGTCAACTGGACTATACGGACGGAGCGTATATGTCCTACGGGGCGATTCTGAAACGGGAGGGGATGTTCACGAATTTCGTCTCCTCCACCCTGATGCTCGACACGCTCCGATACGGGCTGAAACAGGGCGGCGAAACTCCTGTGCTTCTGACGCCTCCTTCGGCGGAGGGCGGAAAGTCCACGATGATCTGTAACTTCGGCGCTATTCTGAAAAGCGCTCCGAACAAGCTGAACGCGTGGCGGATGCTGAAGATCCTCTTGTCGGACGAGGTGCAGGGAAATCCGGAAGCGCTCTCCGCAAACCCCTTGCGGGTGTCCGCCGTTCCGCTCTACGTGAATTACGAGTATTTTGATGAATATGTCGTTTCCGATCTCGCGGAATACGAAGCGCTGTTTTTGGATTTTGACCGTGTCTGTATTCGTCCGCCCGTGCTTCTCCAATCCGTCTGGGACGAAATGAAGCCGTATATCAAGGGGGAAAAGACCTTTGACGACTGCTTCGGCAAGCTGTTGAACATGCTGGAGCTTTACAAGGACGAATAAGCCACAACTGCCGTGGTCCTGGAAGGGTGAGGATGAAGAAGGGAAAAACGTTATGCTGTTACCGCGGCGTGTCTGACGGAAAGGGGGATCCGGGTGTATGAACAATATCAGGCTGACCTTTGATTTCCCGTGGACTCTGTTTCTGCTCCTCCCGGTCCTCGCGCTGATTCTCGTTCCGTGGTTCTTCATCCCGCGTGAGCAGCGCAGGGGCATCCGTAAAACGGTTCCCGTTTTTCTGCATTCGCTTCTCGCGGTTGTCCTGGTCTTCGTCCTGGCCGGAGCGGAGCTGTCGTGGATCGGGATGCCGCCGGACCCCGCGGAAGAACCGGAGCCGGAAGAGGAGACGCGGGAGAAGTTTCTGATCGTCGCGGACAGCGAACGGGAGGCGGAGACGATTCTGCCGTTTCTTCCCGAGGACGCCCATGCCGACATCCGCGTCCCGGATCAGGTCCCGGTCTCCCTCGCCGATCTGAACCGGTATCGGAAAATCGTTCTGCTCGGCGTGTCCGCGGACGAACTTCCCGAGCGTTTCGGGAGTCAGCTGGCGCTCTATGTCGAAGAAGGCGGTCATGTGCTGACCTCAGGCGGGGAACACGGCCTGTCCCTCGGCAATATGAAGGGAACGGCGTATGAGACC
>CACYWX010000315.1:1289-5825 GCA_902778205.1 uncultured Ruminococcus sp.
CGGTATCGCGCTGATCCTGGTGATTGACACCTCAAACAGCATGATCGAGCCCGACAAATGGGGGCGGGTTGAAAGGCTGTCCATGGCGAAGCAGGGGACGATCCGGTGCATCGAAGCGCTTTCCGCGGAGGATACGGTGGGCATCATCTCGTTCAGCGATTCCGCCGTACTGCGCTCCCCGCTGGTTCCGGCCACCGAAACGGAGAAGGCGGTTCTGGCCCGTCTCGTTTCCTCCCTCGAAACGGACGGCGGCACTCTGTACGGAGGAGCGCTGCAGCAGGCGAGGAGAGCGCTCAGAGCTTCCGACGCACGGGTACACCATGTGATTTTTCTGTCCGACGGGGAACCGAACGATGGCCAGTATCATGAAAAGCTCGTCCGGCTGATGACGGAGGAGGGCGTCACGATTTCCACCATTGCCATCGGATACTCCTCCCCCATCCTGACGGAGATGGCGGCCAAAGGAGGCGGGCGGACCTACCTTGTCGAGAACGTGGAGGAGCTGCCGGATATCATGCTTTCCGAGACGGAAACCGTCCTGTCCGATCCGCTGAAGCTGACGGAGACCGCGGTGATCCAGCCGGGAGGCATCCCCACGGACCTTCCCGCCTTGCATGGCTACGTCGGCACCACCCTGAAGGAAAACGCCGATCTTGCGCTTCAGACGGAAACCGGCGATCCCCTGCTCGCGGAATGGAAGTTCGGCGGCGGATCGGCGGCGGTGTTCGCAAGCGATCTCGCGGGAGACTGGACAGCGGGGTGGCGGGAGACAAATCCCGGACGCAGGATGCTGCGCCAGATCTTCGCAGAAGGGATTGGGACAGCGTCAGAGGAACCGGAGGAAGAAACTCCGGTCAACCTCTCGGAGCCGGAGATGCGGACACGGACCGATCTGCTGTTCCCCCTCGGACTTCTGCTGCTGATCCTCAGCCTCGCGGATTTCGCGGTCCGCCACCTCAGATGGAAGGACATCCGGATGACGTTCCGACGGTTTTGAGCGGTGGCTGCGGGCGCGTGAACAGGGGACGTCCGTCCGGAATCCGGAACCGCAATAATAAAGTTTCATATCATTTTTCCGCCGGAGCTTGACATTGAGCCGGAAATGCATTACCATATCATCAGACAGCCCGGCAAAGCCGAAAAGAGAAAGAGGCGGCGGACGATGAGCAGGAAGAATGACAAAAGAAAAAGAAATCTGGAGCGGGAAAAGGCAAACGCAAAAACCGCCCTTGTTCCGATGGCGGCGGCGGTCGTGTTTCTGGCGCTGGGAGCGGCCGGCTTCATCCGGAACAGCGCCGTTCTGAGGGAATACGAGACCTCCGGGGATATTCGCCGGGTCGAGGCTGCGGTCACGGACACGAAGCTCACGGACGATACGCCCGGAGACAGAGCGTGGTTCACGCACCTTCGATACGAGGTGGACGGGGAGAGCTACCGGGACACCGCGACGCTTTATACTCATGCGGTCAACGTGGGGGAAACGGTGACGGTCGAGGTGTACCGGAGGCCGAACGGGGATTACGCGGTGCCCGACATCACCGATTCGTCACAGCTTGCCGCAAAGAATATCATCAACATCATCTCCCTTGCCGCGGGAGCGGTGCTGATGACGGCCGGGGCGGTTTTCCTTGCGGGGTCCGTGAGAAAAATCAGGGAGCTCGAGTCAAAGATCCGTCCCGATGAGCAGGACAACGCACAGGACAACAGCAGGAGATAGGGATCCCGTCCCGCGGCGGACTGGAGGTTGAATGTGAAAAGCTCGATCGAAATCAGAAAATCAAGCATCGTGGAGCTGGATACGGACGCGATCGTCAACGCGGCAAACGAGGACCTTGCGGCGGGAGGCGGCGTCTCCGGAGCGGTCTTCCGGGCGGCCGGGCATGAGAGGATGCGGCGGGCCTGCGATGCGGTCGGTCCCTGCGAAACCGGAAAAGCGGTCGTCACGCCCGGATTTGCTCTGAAGGCGGGGATCGTGATCCATGCCGTGGGTCCGGTCTGGATCGACGGGGCGCACGGGGAGCCGGAAAAGCTGAAGAGCGCGTATCGGAACGCCCTGGAGCTGGCGCGGAATCATAATTGCCGGAGCGTCGGATTCCCGCTGATCTCCTCCGGGGCATACGGGTATCCCGTGAAGCAGGCGTGGGCAGACGCGGTTTCGGCCTGTCTGGAGCATCTGAGGACGCACAAAGGGGACGCTTTGCGCATCGTCTTTGCAATCCCGAACGAGGTAGTGCGCCGGGCGGGGAAGGAGGCTGTGCGCCGCGCGGGAGCCGGAGCCCTGATGCCCGCGCAGAAGGAGGACTGGAAAACGCTGCCCATGCCCGGAAAAACGGCGTCCTTCCCCCTTGTCCGGCCCTTCGGCGGGGACGAAGCGGACGCGCTCCGCCGGGGCCATGTTCCCGGGGCCATGGAGGACAAGTGGTTCTGGTACATGGAGGGATCGACGCTCTTCGCGCACCGCAGCTGGACAGGGTATTGCATCTACAAGATCGATTTCGGAAAGGACGGCCGCCATACGGTGACGGTCAACCGGGATCCGGAGCAGTACGGATGCACCGATATAAAAGAGGATCGTGAGACCCTCAATAAGCTGCTGGACCGGTGGGCCGAACCTTCTTACGATCCCTGTGAGGAATGGCTTTCGGAAACATACGATTCCCTGAAAAAGGCGGGGAAGGGATGAGAGCCGGGGAAAGAAATAAATGAGCCGCGCCTCTCCGTTTCCCGGTATCGGGAAGAAATGAGGACGCGGCTTTTGTGTTCTGACTGCTTCTCCGGAACGATCAGAGACCGGCGGAGGAGAGCATGAGCTCGCAGAGGGCGCGGCAGTACCGGAGTTTTTCCCTCAGGATCGGTATGGGACAGCGGCGCTCCCCGGGGATCTCCAGGTTGAAGAGCCGGTCGTAACCGACTGTGCGCAGGGAGGTCATGACCTCGGGCCAGTCGACGGTCCCGCGGCCGTAGGGCATCAGGTGCATATCGCCCGTGGTGTCGTTGTCGGCGATGTGGAGGGCCTTCAGCCTTTTTCCCGCGGTCCGGATGAAGTCGGCCTGGGATTGCTGCCGCTCTTTTTTGATGTGCAGGTGCCCGGTGTCGAGACAGATCCCGAGATTCGCGTCCCCGCCGGATGCGTCGATCAGGGCGTTCAGATCCTCTGCCGTCTGCGGACGTGTGGAGCCGCACAGGTTTTCGAGGCAGATCGTGAAATCCGTCCCCTTCACATACTCAGAGAGCTGCGTCAGCGTTCCGACGCGCCGCTCGAACCACTCCTCCGGATCAAGGCTGTCTCCGCCCGCCGCGTGGAGGACCCCGGACCGGATCCCCAGCGACACGAACAGATCGAGCCACGGCTTGAGAACGTCAGCCGCCCCGTCCGCGCAGAGATCCGCCCGGAGAAGCAGATGCCCCTGCGGGAAGGAGAACCCGAGGCCGTCGGCGTACCGCTTCAGCTTCGCGCCTTCTTTTTCCGGGTTCCCGCGGTCAAGGAGCATGAACCCGTGCTCGTCCGAGAACTCCGTTGCACAAAACCCGGCGTTCAGGAACTCCGTGATCATGTCCTCGGGGGACAGCTCGACAAAATAACTGGACCAGACAGAATACTTCAGCATAGCTTCACCACCGTTATCTCCCGTCAGGCGGGATCAGTCGAAATAGACGGTTCTTCCGCTTCGGCCGCTCTGATAGACCGCCTCGATGATCTTCGTCACCACGGCGGCCTGCCGGGGCAGTACGATCGGATCGATGTCCTCCACGACAGCCTGGATCCACTGGCGCGCCTCGTATTCGGAGGCGGAGAGCTGTTCATCGCGGAAGTAGGTCCGGTCGGCGGGCGTGGGCTTGTACAGCTCGTCGAACAGCTTCATCTGCCCGCTCTCGTCCGGCCGCTCGCCGTTCAGCGCCACCCCGCCGTGCATGAGCTCGATGCCGCCCAGGGTCCCGCAGAAGGTGGGATGGCCGCCGTCCTGCACGTTCAGAAGCCAGGAGGCCTCCACGTACATCATGGCGCCGTTCTTGAACCGGACCATGCCCATGGCGCTGTCCTCCACCGTGAAGGGACGGTCCTCGCCCCAGGGTCCCCAGGAGCCGTTGTCCTTGGCGTAGTATTTCAGCTTGTTGTTCACCACGCCGCTGACGGAGGCCACGTCGTAGTTGTTTGCCACGTACAGCGCCGCGTCGATGGAGTGGGTGCCGATGTCGATCATGGGGCCGCCGCCCTGCTTTTCCTCATCCATGAAGACGCCCCAGGTGGGAACGCCGCGCCGCCGGATGGAAGGGGCCTTGATGTAATAGACCTCTCCGATCTTCCCCTGGGCGATCAGGTTGTGGGCGTATTGATACGAGGGCTCCGAACGGGACTGATAGCCGATGGTCAGCTTTTTCCCGTTCCTCTCCGCCGCCTCGCACATGGCCGCGGCCTCGGCGTAGGTCGTCGCCATGGGCTTTTCGCACATGACGTGCTTTCCCGCGTTCAGCGCGGCGATGGAGATTTCCGCGTGCTTGTAGTTGGGCGTCAGCACGTGGACCACCTCGATGTCC
>CACYWX010000316.1 GCA_902778205.1 uncultured Ruminococcus sp.
TATGAATCTTAAAAGAACGCTTTCCCTGTTGATTGCCGCGCTCACGATGATCCCTTTGTCCGCGGGATGCGGCACGGAAGAAGAAACCGACACAACGTCTGAAATCGGAAACGCCGCAGAGGAAGAGACCGAATATGTTCAGACATGGGAATCCCTGGATTATTCCGGTTTTGAAATGCCCGCGGAAACGGACACACTTGTCGTATACACGGACGGGACCGCTTCCTTTCTTCCGGACGCAGTCGGCATTTTCAAAAAGCTATACCCGGATGTAAGCGTTGAATACAAATCGCTCGGACAGGACGAGTATCTCGACATCCTCCGGACGGAGATCCCTGCCGGAAAAGGGCCGGATCTTCTTGTGTCAACTGCGAAAGAGCTCCCCGATGTGTATAAGACAATGGTAACGGGGATCTTTGAAGACTTGAATCCGTATTTCTCAAACGACGGCGAGATCGATCTTTCGGACTTTAACGAAGGCGTTCTGAGCGGCGGCGTCATGCGGGAGCGGCGGTATCTCGTTCCGATCATGTACGGTCTCAACACCGTCATCACAACGGAGGAAGCCCTCGCGGAAAACGGGATTTCTCCGGACGATCTTCTGACCTTTGACGGTTTCTGCGATGCCTGCGCGAAGTATAAGGCGAATAACCCGGACAGCCATTTGTTCTCGTCGGCAATCACATTGGGGTCGTATTTCAATTATCTGACAGAAATGTACCTTTATTTCGGCATCGAGATGATTGATTATAACGTCCAGAGAGTTTCACTGGATCATGATACCTTCCTGAAAGCGATGGATACGGTGAAGCTGTGGTATAAAAAAGGAAGTCTGGACATCAATGAAGGGAATGAAAGTGTGCTGCTGGCGCGCCGTTACTGCCTTTTCAACAACCGGACGAGCCGTGACATTTCCATGTTCCTCGATATGGAGGTTTTGAAAGAAAAAGAAGAAACGCCGCTGCTTGTTGCCATTCCCGACCAGTTTGACGGCGTTACCGCGCAGATTTTGTACTATTACGCCATGCCTCACGCTGCAGCAAACAAGCTCAATTCATGGCGGTTCCTCAAAATCCTTCTGTCCGAGGATATCCAGCTCGGCAATCCGCAGGCGTCCTCCATCTGGAACGTCAACACCTTCCTCGGTTTGTCCGTACACAACGAGTCTGTAAAGAAACGCCTTGCCCTCATCCGTGAGAAGCTCCCCGGAGAATACGACGAGTTCATACCGATTTCGGCGGAAGAGACGGAAGCGTTCTACGACATTACGACCCGCGTGACCCGTTCCGTTCTGCTCCCGCCCATTCTGAAAACCTATCTGAAGGACAACATGGAACCTTATCTGAAAAAGAAAGCGGAATTTGAGGATTGCTATAACGACCTGCGGAACGTATTGAAACTGTATAAGGACGAATAATAAGGAGAAATCCCCATGAAAACACGCATTTTCACTTATATGCTTACCCTTGCCCTTCTGTTGAGCGTTTTTACGGGATGCAAAAACGAAGCTGTTTCGGAGACCTCCGTCCAACCGGGGCAGACCTCAACTCCGTCCGATCCCGGTGAATCCTCCCCGGAAAATCCGGACGCACCCGGAACGGAAGAAGAGGAAATCGTCCTTGACTATACCGGTTTTGAAATGCCCGAGGCGACGGGCGAGCTGACGATCTATTCCACCGGAATGCCGGGGCTGATCCTGCGGCCCGCCGTCGAGCGGTTCCGGGAGCTGTACCCGGAGGTGGCCGTGGATTTCCAGACCCTCGGCGAGGACGAATACCAGACGCGCCTCCAGACGGAAATCCCCGCGGGCAAGGGACCGGACGTGCTGTTCGGCAATTCCGGATCGGCGGAGGTGGCCGACGTATACAAGATCATCGAAGCTGGGATCCTCGAGGACCTCAATCCCTATATGCTGAACGATCCGGATTTTCACCAAGAGGACTATTATAACGTGCTGGACGTCGGCCTTCTGAACGGCGTGCGCGGTATTCTGCCCGTCGAGATCGATCTTCCGATTTTGCAGACGACGGAGGAAGCCCTTGCCGACGCCGGGATCTCCCGGGAGGAGTTCCGCACGTGGGACGGGTTCATGGCCGCCGCCCGCCGGTACAAGGAACAGTACCCCGACAACACGGTCTTTTCCTACGGCAGGAGCAGCGGATATATCCGGTTTATGATAAACGACTGCGGCATGGACTTCATCGACTACCGGAACCGGGTCCCCGCGGTGGACAGGGAAAAGATGAAACAGATCGTCGAATTTGGCGCCCTTGACTTTCTCGAAGACGCGGCGGAGATCTGGACGGACTGGTATCAGCAGGGAGGCGCGCCGATTCTGCGCAAGGCTCTGTTCTCGAGCTTCAGCGCGTCTATTGACAAGCTCTCGATGGATCGCGTCTACGCCGCTGAACAGGGGGAGACGCTGATCTTCGAAACCGTCCCGGACGTGCACGACGGCGTGACGGCAGAGCTGATTTACTACGCGGGGATCCCGAAGTCCTCCCCGAACAAGCTCAACGCATGGCGGTTCATCATGATTCTGCTCTCCGACGGGATCCAGGGCGGAAGCAACCCTCCGGGATACAATTATCTCCGGCTCGGTTTCCCGGTGCGGCGCGAATCGATGGAAAGACGCATCACGGAGACGGTGACGGACTTCTACTGCGGCGGTTCGCCGGATTTCCCGGAATACGACGACGATATTGCGCGGGACATCGCGGATATCACCGAGGTCTATGGCAGAATGACCGCGTGCAGGGCCGTGCAGAGGCAGGTCATGAAATACATCGGAACGAACATCAAGGCTTACTTCAAGGGCGAACAGTCTTTTGACAAATACTTCGACAAGCTGTACAGTACCCTGGAACTCTATGCCAGCGAATGACAAGAAGGAGGCACCCCATGAAAAACCGCATTCTTTCCCTCATGCTCTCCCTCTCCCTGCTGCTCTCCACTTTTGCGGGATGCCGCGGCGGCACGGACACGCTGAAGGACAGCCCGGATCATGTGCAGACGGGAACGTCCTCGGACGCGCCGGAAACCGAACCGGACTATTCGTGGTTCTCGATGCCCGAGGACACCGGAAAGCTGGAAATCTATTCCCCCGGGAATATGTACTCCTCCATTCTGAACCCTGCCGTCGAGATTTTCAAACAGCTTTATCCTGAAATCGAGGTCTCCTATACGATCCTCAGTGACGACGAGTTCGAGACCCGAATCCGCACGGAAATCCCCGCGGGCAAGGGACCGGATCTTGTGCTCATGATGGACACGACCTTTCCGGACATCTACAAAACCATGGCGACCGGTCTCTTCGAGGACCTGAACCCCTATTTCGGAACGGACGAAGAAATCGCGCTCTCCGAATTCGTGCAGCCGGTCATGGACGTGGGCCTGATGGACGGAAAGCGGTACCTTGCGCCGCTGAACTATAAACTGCCGATCCTCATGACGACGCAGTCGATCCTCGACGAGCTCGGCATGACCGCAGAAGAGCTTGAAACCTGCGACGGCTTCTGCGAAGGCGCGGTCCGTTTCAGGGAAAAACACCCGGATTCGACGCTGTACTTCGATACAGGCGGCATCAATCCGACACTCAGCGATATGATCGCGCTGTACCGGAGCTTCGGCTTCAATCTCATCAACTACGAGACCGGGGAGGTCGACGTCGACGAAGCCCTGTTCCGGCAGTGCATGGATCTTGCGAAGCTCTACTACGATCCCGGCTACGACACGGATGAGGACGCCGTGTGGGATATCCCCTATTACGGAGCCGGGGGCGGACTGCACCTGAAGCTCTTCCCGTATGACAGTTTCAGCGGCGACAATTACATGAGTTACGTCACCAGCAAAACCTTCCTTGGGGCCGACGGGGAAGAGCCGGTCATGTTTCTGCCGTCGAACCAGCGGGATGGCGTGACGGCGGAAACGGTATTCGGCGCGGCCATTCCGAAGGGAGCCGCCAACAAGTCCGCCGCCTGGAAGCTCTTAAAGATCCTGCTGTCCGACGAGATCCAGGGCGGACACGACGAGAATAACTGGAATACCAGCTATTTCCGGGTTGGATATCCGGTTCGCCTGTCCGCGACGAAGGCCGTCATGGATCACGGGGAGGAGATGACCCCGGACGGGCCGGAGTTCGACCGCTTTGTCGAGCTCGTGCAGTCTCCCACTGACGCGGTCATTGTGCCGGAGGCGTACATCCGGTATCTCAAGCAGTGCATGCTTCCCTACGTGTACGGCGAAAAGGGCTGGGACGACTGCTGGAAGTCGTTTATGAGCACCATGGAGCTGTATAAGGACGAATAAAGGGACACCGACATGAAAAAACGCATTCTATCCCTCATGCTCACCCTCGGCCTGCTATTGTCCGCTTTTGCGGGATGCGGCAGCGACACAGAGACACCGAAGGACATCCCGGATAATACGCCGACGGGGACTTCCTCGGACGCACCGGAGACCGAGCCGGATTATTCGTGGTTTGAAATGCCCGAAGAAACCGGAAATCTGATTGTATATGCGGACGCTGCCAT
>CACYWX010000317.1 GCA_902778205.1 uncultured Ruminococcus sp.
GAGAAGATTGCCCTTTCCATGAAGTTCCCGGGACAGAATCCGTGGCTGAATGCCGGTGAGAAGTACGCGGCAGGCACCATCGTTACCGGCCGTGTGGCGCGCATGACTGATTTCGGCGCGTTCGTAGAGCTTGAGCCGGGCGTAGATGCTCTGCTTCATGTGTCCCAGATCTCTCATGATCATGTGGACAAGCCGTCAGATGTTCTGAGAGTCGGTCAGGAGATCGAAGCGAAGGTTGTCGACTTCAACGGTCAGGATCACAAGATCTCTCTGAGCATGAAGGCGCTTGAGAATGCTGCGCCGAAGCATGATGATATGGCTACGATCGGCGATATGATGCAGGTCGGTTCTGTTGAGGAATCTGAGTCGGAAGAGAGCGGTGACGCTGAGTAAGATTTTCTGAAGGTTCTGTACACAGCACAGATGCTGGTTGATAATCTCAGGGCTGCATGTGGTAACAGCATGCAGCCTTTTTCTGTTTTCGGATGCCGCCCATATTTGAGTGTTTTTCCTCCTGCCGGCGGAAATTCCCGAAATCGATATAAAGTGCAAAGGCAATATAAAAATATGCATATGCACATACTATTATGAAAATTAATGATTATTTTCAGAAAAATCGGCTTGCATACATGAGCGAATCATACTAGAATGATTACAGAAGAAATGTAACTATAGCGGGGCAACTTATTTATATGTAAAGGTAATGAATAATATGAGAAATGATGACCGCAGAAAACAGATCCTTGAGATCGTTATGGCGGAGGATTCCATCCGTGTGAGTGATCTGATCGACAGAGTGGACGGTTCTGCAGCAACTGTGCGAAGAGATCTGACATTCCTGGAGCAGAACGGGTATATATTAAGAAAGCATGGATTTGTGAAATATGTTCAGCCGGAGATGGTGCAGTCCATCGAGTTCTCACCTGAGATGATCGAGATCGCGAAGGCTGCGGCGAAGCTGGTGGAGGAAGGGGATACCATCATGCTGGATTCCGGGTTCAGCACTCTTGCGCTGGCTTATCAGCTGATCAGCATGAATAATCTTACCGTGATCACGAATTCCATCCCCATTGCGGCGCTCTTTAATTCCGTTGAACATATTCAGACCTACGTAACAGGAGGATTTCTCAGAGTCCGGGAGAATGCGCTGGTTGGGACGGACGCTGTGGAGTCCATCGAAAAGATGCATGCCGGCAAGGTATTCCTGTCAACGACAGGCGTGCGGGAAACCAGCGGGCTCACCTGTGTCAGCGCTTTTCAGGAAGATGTCAAGCGCGCCTATGTGAATGCCGCGGATCATGTGATCCTGCTGGCGACGGACCAGAAGTTCGGCAAGGATGCGGTCCGGGTATTTGCCACCTTTGAACAGATCGATACGATCATCACGAACAAGCCGGTGGCGTCAAAGGTACTGGCCCAGAAACTGGAAAAGTGCAACGTGGAAGTCATTGTCGCATGATCAGAATGTGATTTTTAACAGACCGGAATCAGACCGGTGTCTGCTGAAACAGAGCAGGCACCGGTCTTTTTTTGATGCATTATTCATAACCGAAGGCTGAAAACAGGCCCGAAATCAGTGCATCTATAACTGATTTAAACAATCCTGAAAAATAAACTTGCAATTTACACTAAAAGATATATAATGAAAACATCAATAAATGATTATTAAATGATCATTTATAACACAATCCACAAACAACAAGGAGGAAATCACAATGAAGATTGCATTTGGCGTTGATCCGGGCGGACTTGATCTGAGAGAAAGCATCCTTGCGCATCTGAAAGAAGCGGGACATGAGGTTGTCGAGGTTGGTTCCACCGACAGTGAGAATGTTGTTCCTTATAACCCTGCCGGAGGACATGCCGCGGAATCATTTGCATGGTTGCCAAAATCCGGAAGATAAGGTTATACTTCCTCTGTATTTTTTATCCGATTTACATGATCCACATAGGAGCAAGACATGTACGAAATCATGAGCGCGGATGAGGCCATCCGCCTGATCCGGGACGGTGACTGCATCTGCGTCAATTCATTCGTCGGGATCGAGAATCCGGTGGAGCTGCACGAGGCTCTGTACCGGCGCTACCAGAAAATGCAGTCTCCCAACCATCTGACCATGGTGTCCAGCGCGGGCTTCGGCGTCTGGGACGAGAACCGCAACGCGGAAGGGTATATCCGCGAAGGCGCGGTGGACCGGCTGATCTGCGGTCATTTCGGGGCCATGCCCAGCACCAGGAAGATCGTTCTGGAGGACCGCTTCGAGGCCTACAATCTGCCGCTCGGATGCATATCCCACGCGATCCGCGCCCAGGCCGGAGGACTTCCGGGGGCACTGTCCAAGGTGGGACTGGACATCTTCGTGGACCCGAGACAGGAGGGACCCGGAATCAACCGGCTGTCCATCGACGACTCCCTTGTGAAGTACGTGGAGGTGGACGGAGAAGAGTTCCTGTACTACAAGCTTCCGCCCCTGACCGTTGCCCTGATCAAAGGGACTGCCGCGGACCGGAAGGGGAATATCTCCTTCGACGATCAGTTCATGTCCGGAGACGCCCTCTCGATCTGCCAGGCGGTTAAGGCGAACAACGGCAAGGTGATCGTACAGGTGGACCGGCTGGTGGATACGCCCACCCGTCCCAGGAATACCATCATCCCCGGATGCCTGGTGGATGCCGTGGTGGTGGCGGAACCGGAGGAGAGGAAGGAGGCCTATGTCGCCCTCACCGGCAGCTTCGAGATCTCCTACTCGGAGTGGATGGACTGGAACGAGAAGATCGACAGCGCTTCCACGCTCCGCAGCCGGAACAGCGTCGCAGGGAATATCATCGGCAGAAGAGCCGCCCGGGAACTTCGTGTGGACGACATCGTGAACATCGGCATCGGCATCCCGGAGATGGTATCACGCCATGCCCGCAAGAACGGCATGCTGGATATGATCACCCTGACGGTGGAATCCGGCGGGATCGGCGGGTTCCCCGTGTCGGGAGAGGCCTTCGGCGCCGCGGTGTCCGGGGCGGTGAGCGCCCTGATCAGCATCGGAGGATACGTGGTCTTTTTCTCGGCGCTGCTGGGTGTGACGGAGGCGCTGGGCTTTCCCGGCTCTCTCTCCCGGACGCTCGCCGGTATCTTCGGCGGGCAGGAGGCGTTTTTTCGCGCTCTGCTGACGGGGATTTTGGAGCTGTCCTCCGGGATCGGCGCAATGAGGGGGCTGCCCCTGTCCCCCGGGAGCCTTGCCCTGGCCTCCCTGCTCATGGGCTGGGGCGGACTGTGCGTCCATCTGCAGGCCGCCGCCGTCGTCCGGGACGCAGGGCTTCGGCTCACAGGGCGGCTCCCAGGAAAGCTGCTCCACGGGATCCTTTCCGCTGCCGTCACCTATTTTTTGGCTCAGCGGCTGTTGTGATATTGGCAAGAGCTGCAGACGGTGCTATAATAAAATAGGTGATTTATATTGTCCGAGCTGATGAAAAATCAGATATACACCGCCCGGATGAACGGATACACGGCCGACGGGCAGGGCGTCTGCCGGATCGGAGGCCGAGCCGTCTTTGTCTCCGGAGCGCTGGACGGGGAACTGTGGGAGGCGCGGATCGTGCGCGTCACCTCCGGTGCCGTATGGGCCAGGGGCGAGAAGCTGCTGGAGCCCTCCCCCTCCCGTACAGAGCCCGACTGCGCGTCCTTTCCGCGCTGCGGCGGCTGCTCTCTGCGGCATATGCGCTATGACGAGGAGCTGAAAATGAAGCTCCGGCGAGTCAACGACGCTCTTCGGCGCATCGGCGGATCGGAGCTGACTGTGGAGGAGATCATCCCCGCCCGGGCGGAGGGGACGCGGCGCAGAAAGGTGATCTTCAACGTGGGCGAGGCGAACGGACGGCCCGTCGCCGGCTTCTACCGCTCCCGCTCCCACGATATCGTGCCTGTGGACGCCTGTCCCGCCGTACCGGGAGAGGCTCTGTCGGCTTTGAGGACGGTACTGGACTGGATGGAACGGCGAGGCGTCCGCGCCTACGGCGAGTCGGAAAACCTGGACGGGGTGCGGCATGTGTATTACCGGTCCTCCGCCCTCACGGGAAACAGCGTGGTAACGCTGATCGTCTCCCGCTCTCCCGGCGCGGCGGCGCTGGAGGACCTGCGCGACGCCCTGCGGCAGAGCTGTCCGGAGATGACCGGCCTGGTACTGAACCGAAACACCGCCCGGGGCAACACGGTCCTGGCCGGGGAGTTTACCACGCTCTGGGGAAGCGGCGATCTGTCGGAGGGACTATGCGGCCTGCGCTTCACCCTCTCCCCCAGATCCTTTTTCCAGGTGAACCCGCCCCAGGCGGAGAAGCTCTACGAAACTGCGCTCCGGTACGCCGAAATCCGGGAAGGGACCTTTGCTCTGGACCTGTACTGCGGCACCGGGACCATCGGTTTGTGCATGGCGTCCCGGGGCGCCCGGGTCATCGGCGCGGAGATCGTCCCGGAAGCAGTGGAAAACGCCAGGCGAAACGCAGAGGAAAACGGATTGTCCGGAAGATGTGAATT
>CACYWX010000318.1 GCA_902778205.1 uncultured Ruminococcus sp.
TGGAGGTCTACACCGGCATCTACGCCCGGCACTACTGCGACCACACCACGGTCTACGAGGGTCTGGAGCCGGTGATCCGGAGGATGAAGGACGAGGGGTTCTGGCTGGCGGTCCACACCAACAAGGAGCACGACCATGCCGTGGGAATGGTGGAGAAGCTTCTGCCGGGGCTGTTCGACTACATCCTCGGGGACGGTCACTGCCCGCCGAAGCCCGATCCCTCCGGCACCCGGATGGTGGAGGAAAAAGCCGGGATCCCGTCCGGGGAGTTCGTCTTCATCGGGGATTCCCATGTGGATATGCAGACGGCGGTGAACGCGGGCGTTTTCGCGCTGGGCGTGTCCTGGGGCTATCGGCCGGAGGCGGTTTTATGGGAGAACGGAGCCGACGAGGTGGTACGGACGCCGGCTGAGCTGGAGGAATTCCTGTTCGGCAGGGGCGTTCCGGAGAAATAACGAAACAACGTGCGGCGGTTCCTTGAGGAACGGCTGCACGTTGTTGATTATTCCGCATCCGTCACGGCTTCGGCGGCGGCCTTTTTCCGGTCCCGTTCAGCCCTGCTGAAGGCGCATCCGCAATAATCCTGCCGGTACAGGCAGAACTGCTTTGAAAGCTCGATGGAGCGCTTGTAGCCGTTCTTCTTCTTGAAGTCGGAGAAGAGCCAGGGTACACCGGTTTCGTCGGAGAGAGAGGCCCCGATCTCATTGAGCCACTCCGCGTTTTTGTAGGGGCTGATGGAGAGGGTGGTGGTGAAGGCGTCAAAGCCCCCCTCTTTCGCCGCTTCTGCGGTCTCCCTCAGACGGAGCTCGTAGCACCGGCGGCACCGTTCTCCTCCCTCGGGGAGGGCTTCCAGGCCCCGGGCCGCGTCGAGGAAGGGAGCGGGATCGTAGGGCGGGGCCAGAACGGACACGGCGGGATACCCGGCCTCCGTGAGGAACCGCTCCAGCTCGGAGAGGCGGAAGGCGAACTCCTTTTCCGGGGAGATGTTGGGATTGTAGAAAAAGACGGTGATGTCGAAGCACTCCGCCAGCACCTCCAGACAGTGGGAGGAGCAGGGAGCGCAGCAGGCGTGGAGCAGGAGCCTCGGACGTTTACCGGACCGGCGCAGGGCGTCCATTTCCCGCTCAAACAGCAGGCCGTAATTCTGCTTCATGGGCCATCCTCCTTTCCGGCCGGGATCCGCGGATCCAGTATACCACAGCACGGCGCGGATTGCAAGGGAGAAATTTGTCACCGCCCCTTGCCGGATCCGCCGTGAAGGAGTATAATAAATCAATACGGCTTTCACGGGAGGGATTACATGGATTATTTCGTGCCCCGGTATTTCGCCGGGTTCAGATGCAAGATGGGAGACTGCCGGTCCGCCTGCTGCGTTGGCTGGCCGGTGACGGTCTCCATGAAGAATTATTTCACGCTTCTGGGGCTTCCCTGCCGGAAGGAGCTGAGGGACCGGCTGGACTGCGCCCTGCGGGTGGTGGATCATCCCACGGAGGAGGAATACGCCCGGTTTTCCCCCAACTGGCTGGGGGACTGTCCCATGCGGATGGAGGACGGGCGGTGCTCCATTCATGCGGAGCTGGGGGAGGAGGTCCTCTCCGACGTGTGCCGGCTGTATCCCCGGGGTGTGCGCCTCTGGGAGGGGCAGTACGAATGCTCGGCCTCCGGCAGCTGCGAGAAGACTTTGGAGCTTCTTCTGGACGAGGAGGAGCCCATGACCTTTGAGCACCTTGAGCTGGATCTGACGCCGCCGCCGTATCCCGGAAGGCCGTCCCCGACGGAGGGGCTTCCCATGGACATGGAGCTCCGGATGAAGCTGATCGGTCTCATGCAGGACCGGTCCGTACCGGTGGGGGAGAGGATCCGGCGGATGCGGCCTCATCTGACGCCGGACACTGCGGAGACAGGCCGTCGTGAGGACGGACTTGAAACGGGGTTCCGGCTCCTGCGGTACTACACGGACAGAAGCGACAGCATCCGGGAGGCGGGAGAGGCGGCTTTACTGCGGTACGGATCGGACCGTGCGCTGTACAGGTCGGACGCGGAGGCCTTCGGGAGGCGGTTCCCGGAGTGGGAGCGTTTTTGTGAGCAGATGCTTGTGAACCACATGTTCTTCACCCAGTTTCCCTACGTCGGCGGGACCGGGGAGGACGCGCTCCGCTCTCTTGAGGCGGTTTACGGACTTCTGCGGCTCCTGACGGTGGGGAATGCTCCGGAGGGCAGGGAACAGCTGACGGATCTCTGTGCCGCAGGCTTCCGTCTCATCGCACACACGCCCTTTGTCCGGAGCGTTCCGGCGGCGCTGGACGGCGCTTCGGGGGACGGGCTGACCGAGCTCTGACGGTCCGGGCGGACGCTGTCCGGGAGGGAAAACCGTTTTTTATCATTTCCGACACAGAATCCGGCGGGAACGTTCACGCCTTCCTCTATTTTGACACTTGCAATTTCCCGCGCCGTACTGTATAATAAAATGGACTATCTGACAGAAAGGATACTGCCGCCATGCTTTCAGCACTGAAGAACTTCGGCGTGACCTTCCTGATATCGGCTCTGCTGTTCGGGGTGATCGCGTATTTCGCCACCCTGTTCGTATCCAACACGGTGAACAGCATACTGGACGACGAATCCAATGAACTGAACGATATCATCGCCTCCGAGGGACTCCCGCCGGAGGAAACCGCGTCAACCGAGACGACGCCGGGGGTGAATGAGGGTGAGCTGCCGGAGGGCGAGAGCTTCAACCTGCTTCTGGTGGCCACGGACTACCGCCCCGATCTCTTCGACAATTACCGTCCCACCGCCGAAGCGGTCGCCGAACTCACCGAGGGCATGGAAAACGCCATTCCCACCATCGGCCTTCTGTCCGCAGATTTCCGGGAGATCAACGCCACGGCCATTGTGCTGGTGCGGGCCGACCGGGACAAGCAGCAGTACGTTTACACCTATTTCACCCCGGAAATGCAGGTCTACACCCCCAGCGGGTACCACACCCTGTCCGAGGTCTTCCGGCTCTACGGAACGGCGACCCTGGCCGAGTACGTCAATGCCATGACGGGCTTGAAGATCCTGCACACCGCCGTGGTGGACGCCTACCACTTCGACGAGCTGGCGGAGCTTCTCGGGCCCGTGACGGTGACCCTGCCCCGGGACATCTACACCGACGGGACCGAGATCAACATGAACTACGAGACCCTGGTGGAGCGCATCGGCACGGACGGCTATCCCTGGACGGAGCACGTGCCCAACACCTGGCTCATGGGAGCCGGTGAGAACGAGCTGGACGGGGAAGCCCTCTACACCCTGAGCATCGCGGCGGAGCACACCGAGGCCGACCGGGACGCCAAGCAGAAATACACCCTGGACATCGTCCGGGCCTACATCGAGAAGCTGACCGGAGACGGCGAGGACGCGGCGCGGGTCCTGTTCGAACAGCTGGTGACCGAGCGCGCCGGTTGGATCCGGATCGACGGCTACGAGCCCACGGAGGAGGAGCTGGCCGCCGAGAATCCGGAAGAAGGAGCCGCTGGGGGAGGAGACAGCTCCGGTGAGAACGCCGGAGAAGAGGCACAAACGCCCGCGCCCGTGGATCCCGATCTGCCCTTCGACCCGACGCCCATGGAAAATCCCGGCGCGCCGGACTCCGGTGTTGAAACGTCGGAGGGAGAGGGCGGCGAGCCTGAGGAGACGGAGGAGGAGGAGCCGCGGCCCATCTGGATCATGCCTCTGGGAGAGCCCGAGACCTGCATCCTGTCCACTGACTGCACCAAGGACGGCTTCCTCTCCCTGTACGAGATGCTGAGCGCGGTTTCGGACTTCGAGAGCGTGGTCATCACCTACCCCTGCACCTACACGCCGGCATCCGAGGACAGGGCCGAATTCTACACGGTCCGTCTGAAGGACGGTCTGGACCTGTTCCTGCCCTACCGTTCGGCGGGAAGTCAGTCCTCCCCGGCGGGGAATCCCTGACGGGAAGTATTCCGACAGTCAAGGTTATCATTTTATCATACACAAAGGAAGGTAACACCTATGCGCATGTCCAACGAAGCGAAGACCATGGATAAGATCGTAGCGCTCTGCAAGAACAGAGGCTTTGTGTTCGCCGGCTCCGAGATCTACGGCGGCCTGTCCAACTCCTGGGATTACGGCCCTCTGGGCGTGGAATTCAAGAACAACGTGAAGAAGGCCTGGTGGAAGAAATTCGTCACGGAATGCCCCTACAACGTGGGCCTGGACTCCGCCATCATCATGAACCCCCAGACCTGGGTGGCCTCCGGACATCTGGGCGGCTTCTCCGATCCCCTCATGGACTGCAGAGCCTGCAAGGCCCGTCACCGCGCGGACAAGCTCATCGAGGACTACGCCTTCCAGAACAATCTGGACGTGAATCCCGCCGGCTGGACCGACGAGCAGATGAGCGCCTATATCGCCGAGAACCACATCAAGTGCCCGGACTGCGGCGCCGAGGACTTCACCCCCATCCGCAAGTTCAACCTGATGTTCAAGACCTTCATCGGCGTCACCGAGG
>CACYWX010000319.1 GCA_902778205.1 uncultured Ruminococcus sp.
GTACAGCGCGGCATACCGAATGAGACTGCTCTACGACACGTCGCCAATCTGAAGCGTACCTTCACCAGCGACGATCTTTCCGAGATAGAAGCCATTCAGTCGAACGACCAGATCAACGAGCTGGCCGACAGCATCTCCGTGATCCTGAACCGGAACCGGACGCCCCAGATCCAGCCGCAGGCGCCGACTCCCCAGACCGGCGGCGCGCTCACGGACTATCCTGCGGATCCCGTGCCCCCGTATGAGGGCGAGATCCGACAGGCGGCTCCGGAGCCGATCCGGGACCCCCTGCCGGAACAGATCCCTCCGGACAGGCCCCGGCCGGCGCAGAGACAGCCCGCCCCCCGTTACGACGCCTACCCGCAGGAGGATCCCTATGGAGAACCGGATTATGAACCGGAGCAAAGACCTCAGAAGCAGAAGGCGTCCGCTCAGATGCCGCGGAAGCAGGACCGCCGTGGGAGCGTGGACGATTACTTCGAGTACGCCCCGGACGCCGCCCCCTCCACCAAGGGCATGATCCTCTTCTGGGTGGGGCTGTTCATCACCCTGCCCATCACGCTGGGAATCGCCGTCGCGGTGTTCGGCGTCTTCGCCGTTCTCTTCGTGGCGATGGCCGCCCTGATTGTCGCCAGCGTCGCCGTGGTCATCGCGCTGGTGGCCGGAGGAGCCGTGACGTCCCTGGTGGCCGTGGTCTTCGGCATCACGCAGCTGTTCCATATCGGCGGAGGAACCGTCATCGCCGGCATCTATGAGATCGGCCTCGGCGTCATGGTGGCCGGCCTCGTGCTATTCCTCGCCGTCCTGCTCTACAACTTCGCCATCCGCTTCCTGCCCTGGGTCATCAGCAAGCTGGGATCCTTCCTGGGCTACCTCTGCGGCAAGGCCAAGGACCTGTTCCTGTATGTCAGAAGGGAGTGCTATCAGCTGTGAAACCGACTTCCATCATATCCCTGATCATCGCGGTTCTGCTCACCATCGTGGGGCTCGTGACCTGCTTCATCGCGCAGAACATGGCGAAAGCCAGCGGCGAACAGCTCTTTGCGGACCGTTCCGACGGCAACGCCACCATCACGGAGAGCTTCGATTCCAAGAATCTGGAGCGGATCTCCATCGTCTTCAGCTCCGGGCGCGTCAGCATCTACGGCAACTGCGACGACCGGAATTCCGACCATTACAGCGATTCCTGCAAGCTGGAAATCATCAACTTCGGCGAAAACGACTACGTCTTCAAGAACACCAACAGCAAGGCGGAGTTCAACGAGACCCTGGCCCTGGACCGCTTCAAGTTCTGGGAAAACGGCTTCTCCTTCAAGGGCATGCGCTACATCCTGAATCTGGAGCAGATCAAGGCCCTGTTCAGCAAGGACAAGGAGGAGACCGAGGAGCGGGAAAAGCAGATCAACGTCTACCTGACCCGCGAGGCCACCGCCGCCCTGACGGAGGAGACATCTGAGGAGGAAGGCGCGGAGACTCCCGCCTGGAAGCTCAACCAGATCTCCATCAAGGCCACGGGAGCCGCGGGCTGCGACGTGACGATCCAGAACATCAACATCAACACCGACTACACCATCGTCGCCAATCGGGTGGGACTGGACGTGAAGGACGTCACCACCAATTCCGCCATCAAGGCCTCCGAGGGAATCGGCGGGACCGAAACCCGGGCGAGATCCGCAGACGTGTTCGTGGAGAACTCCATCCTCGGGTATCTCAGCGTGGACGCGGACGAGCTCAGCTTCCGATCCTCCGGGCTGGCCTTCCAGAACTCCACCGAGTTCGCCGACAGCCTGAAGCTGAATTCCGACACGGGCGGCGAGATCCGCATCGGCCTCAACCAGCCCATCGCGGACCTCAACTGCGAGATCCGCTCCACCGGACGGATCCTGGTGGACAACGAGGACCGCTCCAATCCCTTCACCCATGTGGCGGGCTCCGGCAATCCCACCGTCACCGTAAAGGTCGGCGACGCGGACGTCACGGTGCTGGCCGACGCCTCCTCCGCCAGCTTCTTCGGCGTGGACGACGGCGGCAACTGATCCTCAATCACACTCACAGAAAGAAGGACGAACCATCATGGCATACTCATACAAGACCAAGGGCACCTGCTCCTCCGCCATTTCCTTTGACATCGACGAGGAAGGAAAGCTGAAGAACGTCGTCTTCACCGGCGGCTGCAACGGAAACCTGAAGGCCATCGGGAAGCTGGTGGAGGGCAAGGACGCCAAGACCATCGCGGACACCCTGCGCGGCAACACCTGCGGCTTCAAGTCCACCTCCTGCGGCGATCAGCTGGCCAGGGCCATCGATCAGGCTCTGGGCGCGTAAAGCAAAATTCCCGGCGGACGGACATCCGACAGGACGAAAACAACCGGCGCAATCTCCCGTATCTTTCATAGGGGAGCGCGCCGGTTTTCCTTTTGCTGATTCGTATTCGGTCCGATCCGTCCATATACTCGGAACCGGGGGGCTTGTCAATACTGATTCGTATCGCGGTAATCCATGATGTCCACGTCGGTGAAATAGGCGTCCAGGATCTCCTCAGCGCTGTAGCCGCGGACCGCCAGATCCCAGGCGCCCCACTGGCTCATGCCGACGCCGTGGCCCCAGCCCTTCCCCACGAAGATGAAGTTTTCGCTGTTCTGGGCGTATGCGGTCTTGTATACGGTATCCGAATCGCCTGCACCTCCGGAGGGCTCCGGATCGGACTCTTCGGAATCCCGGGATCCTCCGACCTCGATCCGCACGGGGGATTCCTCCTCATTCCGGTACAGCTCGTCATATTCCTCGCCCAGAAACGCCGCGGCGTTCTCGGACGTGATGGCGAAGATGTCCTTCCGGAAGTAGTCTGGCAGACCGGCACCCGACGCCAGAAGCACGGAATTGCTGAAATAGCTCTTCTCAAGGGAATCGGCGGTGATGACCACATACTGGTCCAGATCGGTGAAGCTGTACTCCATGCCGAGGGGTCCCTGCGGCTCTGGATCGGGCTCCGGAACGGCGGGCTGGCTTCCGGTCTGCGCGGTTCCCTGATTCAGAATGATGTCCTCGGTATACTGCACCTTTCCCTTCCCCACAACGAAGTTCGCGCTCTTGACATAGGGCGTCAGGGAGGTGCGGACCGCGTCGGTGGTGTTGATGATGACCGAATGGCCGTCGGTGTCCGTCACCCTGAGGGTCTTGATGTAGGTGGAGTTCTGCGCCAGAGCGACGATCTCCACGCTCTCCACGTCTCCGGTGAGCTCGTCATAGCCCGCCTGACGGAACCGGTCTCCCAGGGCCGAGGGCGAGACCTCGTTGATCCAGAAGGCGTTCTCGTGCTCCATGTAGTTCTCCCAGGGCGTCGGAACTGCCTTCAGGTACGGAACCGGCTGCGTCCCGTCCCAGCAGTCCTCCGCGTTTACCGTCACGCCGCCCACGCTGGAGGAATAATAAGCCGTCACGATGTCTCTGTGATAGGTGACCACCTGTCCCTCCGTCCCAAGCACCGCGTCCATCACGGCCTCGTTGGTCCGTCCGGCTCCCCGGTAGACCTGACAGCAGACCTCGGTGCAGAGATCGAAGCCCTGGGATTTGTGCTTTCCGTTCTGACCGCAGTGAGTCAGGGTAAAGGAGCGGACGGTAATGGCGAAGGCCTTCATGGTCTCCACGGGCCAGCTGTTGGAGGTCTCATAGGGGAGCACCCCGGCGATATATGCCTCGAGGGGCAGGATGTTGAGCACCGTGACGCCGTCCTCTCCTCCGCTCACCGTGCGTTTGAAGACAAAGACGCCGTCGTAGTAATAGACGGATTCTGTGTGAATATAAGTGTTGCCGTTCCGGTCCTCTCTCGCGGTCAGTCCCAGCTCGATAGCGCCGTCGCAGTCGAATTCAAAGACGGTAGCCTCCGAATCCGGATCAATGACCTGCACGCCGGTGGCCGTGGGAGACACAACGGATACCCTCCTGTCCGGGAACAGCTCTTCCGCATCACGGAGGGCGTCGTCCGCGTCGGTCCAGGAGGAGAAGCTGCCCGCGCGGATCACGTAATAGCCGTGGATATAGGCCGGGATCAGGTTCAGTCCCCACCGGGCCGCGTCCCACCGGGTTTCCTCAATGAGCCGCTCCAGATCCTCCCTGTCGCAGTCGGCGCAGTTGATTTCCAGATGGTACCCGCCGATGTCCGTGCTCCGCTCCGAGCCTGCGATGGACCAGGCTCCGCGGGAGGAGGAGAGATTGGTGTCGGAGGCGCAGATCACGGAGCGGTTGTCCAGGGCCCAGAGCTCGCGGAAGCGTCTGTCCCCTTCAGTCTCCTGGGATCCCACGATAAAGCCCTCCTCAGAGGTACACGGGAAGGAGACGGAGACGGCGGATCCCCAGCTGATACCCACACTAATCAGAACATCCCCGCTCTGTTTCAGCGAGGATGTGTCGATGACGGATACGGGCTCCGCCGCGCGTGCTCTTGAACCCAGGATGATGGAAATGGCTGTGACGCCCAGGCCGAGGATCATCAGAAGCGCCATAAGCATGG
>CACYWX010000320.1 GCA_902778205.1 uncultured Ruminococcus sp.
TTTCCCCATCCTCCGAAGCTGATTGCCGGGGGATGCGCCGAGGCCGTCAGTCCCGGATGCACGTGGACCAACGACGGCGTCACCATGATCGCCTGCGGAATGGGACCGCTGAATCTGGTGACGGCGGGACTGCTCGAATCCGTTCCCTCCGATCTCCCGGATGCGGAGGCGGAGCTGCTGTTTGAGGTCGAGCCGGACCGGGTGACGGTGCGGTTTGCCCTCCTCAGATGGGATGAGAACGGGGAACTCCTGACCACGGACGAGGACTTCATCGACGTCGAGGCGGACGAGCGGTACGGGGACTATCTCGTCACCCGGGAGAACGCCGTGGTGGAGATCACCGCCGAATGGGACGAGCGGGACGGCTTCGGCGGTCATGCTGTATACGTTTTCCGCGTGGGGGAATAAAAAAAGAGAACCTCTGCCCGTGCCGCAGGGGTTCCCTTTGTTTACGGAATCATTTCCCGTCCTTGTACATCCGGACGCCGGTCTTCAGCCTCTCCAGCGCGTCGTCCAGCAGAGCTCTCGGCGCGGCGGCGTTGAAGCGGATGAACTGCAGCCCGTCTCCGCGGTACCAGACGCCGGGGCAGACGTAGAGGCCCGTGTCCGCCCGGAGCTTCTTCTGGAAGTCCTCGCTGTCGGCGGTGATTTTGCCCGTGTGGATCCATATGAGATAGGTGGCCTCGGAGGGGACGGCCTCCAGCTCCGGAATCTCGGCGCGAAGAAAGTCCTCCGTGCGGTCCTTGTTGGCGCGGATATAGGCGTTCAGCTCATCCAGCCATTCTCCACCGGCCTCGCTGAAGGCGGCGATTGCGGCGGGAGCGGAGAACACGTTGGTGCCCGCCAGATCCCCGAAGGAGCCGGTGATCCTCTTCCTCAGGTCCGGATCCGCGACACAGACGGCCGCCGTGCGCAGGGACATGATGTTGAAGGCCTTGGTGGGCGCCAGATATGTGGCGGTCAGGGAGAGATTCACCTCATTCACGGCGGCAAAGGGCGTGACCCGCTTTCCGGGCATGACGATGTCGCTGTGGATCTCGTCCGAGAGAACGACGACGCCGTATTGTCTGCACAGATCCCCGATCCGGGCCATGGTCTCCCGCTCCCAGATCTTTCCGGTGGGGTTCTGGGGATTGCAGAAGATCATGAGCTTCGCCGCGGGATCGGACAGAGCGGACTCCAGGGCGTCCCAGTCGATGTCGTACCGCAGGCCGGCCTCATCCCGGGAGAGTTTCATGGGCACCTCGGCAGAGACCCGGCCGTTCCCCTCGATCAGGTGGAAAAAGGAGTTGTAGTTGGGCGAGAGGATGACCACCCTGTCCCCGGGTTCCGAAAGAGCCCGGATGGAGGCGGAAATCGCCGGAATCACGCCCATGACGAAGGCGAGCCATTCCTTCTTCATCTCGAAGCCGTGGCGGATCCTCCACCAGTCGGTATAGGCGGTCTGCCAGGCGGCGGGGAAGGTGTTGTAGCCGAAGACCCCGTGGGCGGCGCGCTCCAGAACGGCCAGCTCCACACAGGGGGCGGTCTTGAAGTCCATATCCGCCACCCACATGGGCAGTTCGTTTTCCCCGATGTCCCATTTGGCCGAGTCGGTTCCTCTGCGGACGACCGGCGTGTCAAAGTCGAATTTCATAGCTGTACCTCTGCGATGTCCGGATGTGAAAGCCCGTGTCCATGGACCGGGACCATGGGCAGTATAGCACGAAATTGTGAACAAAGCCGAAAGAAATGTTGAAGGAACGTGGGAAATCCGCTTTTTGCGCCGAAAAGACCGGGGTCCGTCTTGAAAAAAACGGCGGTCTGTGGTATAGTGAAGACGACATCAACCGAAAGGAACGGATTATGCTGATTCTGCACGCCATGGCCCATCTGCTGGTGGACGCCCTGTGCGCCGCGGCGCTGTTTGGACCGGTGCGGGAGACGGCGGCGGATCCCGGGCTCCTGATCCTTCTCTACAACACGCTGGCCTTCTCCACTCAATGTCTGGCGGGACTGGCGGCGGACCGGGTGAGAAAGCACGCCCCCGCCGCGTCCCTTGCCATGCTGACGGTGGTCCTGGGATTCTCGCTTCCGGTGCCGCCCCTCCTCCGGGTGATTCTTGTGGGATGCGGCAACAGCGTCTTTCACGTGGCCGGAGGAGCCTGGACCCTGGAGAAAAGCGGAGGACGGGCCGGCGCGCTGGGGGTGTTCGTCGCTCCCGGAGCCATCGGGCTGACCCTGGGGACGCTGTGGCCCGCCCTCGGAGTCGTCTTCGCCGTCCTTTTGACCCTGTGCGCCGCGGCTGAGCTCCCTCTGTCCCGGATGAACGGAGCGGAGGACAGCAGGGAGGACGCGGTCGTTCCGGAGCCGGCGTGCGGAGCGGGGAGAGTTCTTCTGCCCGTCCTGCTTCTGACGGCGGCGGTGGCGACCCGGGCCGTGGGGGGATCCGTCGTGTCCTTCCCCTGGAAAACTGCCGCGGTGACCGGGCTGATCCTGACCCTGTGCGTCTGGGCCGGGAAAACCGCCGGGGGCTTCCTCTGCGACCGGACCGGACCCTCCCGGGCGGCTCTGATCTCCATCCCGGCGGCGGCCTTGCTCATTGCCTTCTGCTCCGAATGGATGATCCCGTCCCTCATCGGGCAACTCACCCTGAACCTCACCATGCCGGTGACCCTGTGGCTTCTGTACCGCGCCATGCCCGACGCGCCGGGATTCGCCTTCGGACTGGCGGCCTCCGCTCTGTGGCCCGGGACCATCGCGGGGCGGCTCATCACCCTGACCGGACCGGCGGCGAAGGCCCTGACCGTTCTGACCTTCCTTTTCGGACTGTTCGCCGTCCTGTATTCCGCACGGGTCCTGCTTCCCCGGACATCTGATCGACAAAAGGAGTGATCTCCATGAAACAACTGTGCGCGCTTCTGTCAGCGGTCCTTCTGGCCGGGATCCTCTCCTGCGCCGCTTTCGCCGACCTCGCCCCTCTGCCGGACGACTGGTGGAAGGACGCGGGCCTCGAGCCTCCCGTGCCGGTGAATCCCGCCGGGGAGGAGGAGACGGCTGAGGCTGAACCTCGGGAGGAGTCCGACGCGGCCGAAGCGGGAGAGCCCGAACTCGAACCCGAACCCGGACCATCCGAGCCGGATCCCGGATCCCGGATCGGATGCAGCCGCTTTTCCGTCGCCCTGTTCGCCCTGTGCGGGGGGATCGTGTTCATCGCGGGCAGTGTGTTCGGCTATACCGTTGCCCGCCGCAGAAGAAAGGAGACCGTCCAATGAAAAAGCTGATACCGATCGTTCTGGCCTGTCTCATGCCGGTCCTGCTCGCCGCGCCCGTATCCGCCGACGTGATCGACGACCCCGACTGGCCCGTCATCGTCCTGCCCGAGGATCCGCCGGTTGTGCCCGCGGACGCCGAAACGGAGGAGCTCCCCGACGAGGAGGATCCGCCTCTGGCCGCCCAGACCGCCGAGACCGCGGAGGCTCCGGAAACGGAGGCGAAGAAAACCGGACGCCAGGGCTTCGTGGCCTCCGAGGCGAAGTCCCTGTCCGCTCCGTTGATCGCCCTGGCCGCCGGGATCCTGGCCATCGCCGTGGGCGTGCTGGTTCACTCCATCGTCCGAAACCGCCGGGAGGACCGGTTTGAAAAGGAGCATCTGCACCGATGAAAAAGTTGTACGCCGCGCTGACCTCCCTGTTCGTGCTCCTGCTGACCGCCAATCCGGTTTACGCCGACGTGGCTCCCATGCCGCTCGGGATGCCGGAGGAACAGCTGACCGTCATCCTTCTGGTGCTGGCCGCAGCCGTTGTCGCGGTCGCCGCCGCCCTGATCATCCGCGCCGTCCGGAAGGGAAAGCGGAACGGGGACCAAAAGAAATAAACAAACCTCCGCCGCTCCGATGGGATCCTTCCCGGAAAGCGGCGGACGCCGTATCGGGGGGATCGCCGTGAGTCTCTTTCTCGCCTGCGCTCTGACGGTGCTCATCGAGACGCCGTTTCTGGCTCTCTTCGGGTACCGGGACCGCTATGCCCTGACCGTCACGGTCTGCGTCAATGTCATGACGTACCTGACCCTCAATCTGTGCCTGCGGTTCCTCGCGCCGCTCACTCTGCAGACCGTAGCCGTGGGGGAGATTCTTGTGGTTTTGACGGAGTATCTTCTGTACCGGATCGCCTTCGGAGCGCGCCGGGGGCTGTTTTTGCTGACGTTTGCCGCCAATCTGCTTTCCTTCGGTCTGGGAGCCGCAGGACAGATCGTTCAACGCCTGATTTGAGGGGGAAGGTTTATGCTGAGAATTCATCCGAACGGACGGTATCTGGCCGACGAGGGAGGGGGTACCGTCTGGCTCATGGGGGACACGGCCTGGGAGCTGTTTCACCGTCTGAGCCGGGAGGAGGCCCTTCGCTATCTGGACTGCAGGGCGGAGCAGGGCTTCAACTTCATTCAGTGCGTCGTCCTCGCCGAGCTGGACGGGCTGACGGAGCCAAACGCCTACGGCCGCCTGCCCCTTCTGACCGGGGAGAACG
>CACYWX010000321.1 GCA_902778205.1 uncultured Ruminococcus sp.
GGTAGACCTTCTGGAATACCATGCTGATCTCCCCCATCAGGGTTTCCATGGGCAACTCCTTCACCGGAACGCCCCGCAGCCGGATCTCTCCATCTTTGACGTCCCAGAAGCGGGCCAGCAGATTCGCCACGGTGGTTTTGCCGCTTCCGGATTCTCCCACGAGGGCGATCATCTGTCCGCGGTCCGCCGTGAAGGAGATGTCGGAAAGAACCGCTTCCTCCCCGTAGGCGAAGCCCACATGATCAAATTCGATCTCGTGGTCCGCCCGACCGGACTCAGGCAGGGTCATCGTCCCGTCCATCGGAAGCGGCTTCTCGGCAAAGACCGATTCCAGACGGTCGAGGCAGTTCTCCATGATCGTCAGCCGGGAATCCAGCTGGAACAGGTGCCGGATCGGAGCGAACAGGTTCAGAAGGAACAGCGTCAGCCCGAGGAAGGACGCGGAATCGAGCTGTCCCCGGTCATACAGCAGAACGGCGAGCAAGAGGATTACCGCCCCTCCGACGGCGTACAGGATCTGTAATCCGCGCTCCCACGGGGTGTGCTGACGCTCGAAGGTCAGGTTCACGTCCCGGCTCCGGGAAAAACTGTTCCGCAGCTCGTCCGCGCTTTCCCCGGTGCGGCAGAAGCTCTTCGATACCGCCATCCCTTCCGCGTATTCGAGGACCGCCGAGGCCAGTTCCTCCGTGACTTTTTGCCGCGCGGCCGAATTGCGCATGGACTCCCGGTTCATGAACACGGCTCCCCCGGCGGCCATAAGCTCTGTGACCAGCGCGGCCAGCCCGAGAGCCGGGTGGAGCGTGCAGAGAAAGACCGTCAGCACCCCCTGGGCGAAGAGGTCGCTCACCACGTCCGCCACGATGTTCATGCTGTTTTCCTCGATGAACACCATGTCCGACGACAGGATGGAGCTGATCCGCCCGAGATTGCCCACCGTAAAATACCCCATGGGCAGGCGGCGGAGGTGAGCGGCGAACTCCTTGCGCTTTTCGGCGAAAACCTCGTACCCCGCGGCGGACTGGAAGCGATCGGAAAGGTTCTGAAACACAGCTCCGAGTCCGAGCGCAGACAGCAGAAGCCCCGCCGAGAGAAAGACGTCCGAGAGAGCCGCCGACCCATCCGTGATTTTTCCGAAGATCCATACGGCGGCGAAAACCGGCGCGTTCTGGCAGAGGGATTTGAGAAAAGCGAAGAGATACGCACACCGGATCCGCAGGGCGTATTTTTCCCCGCAGAAGACCAGAATGCGGTGCACCATCGAAATCATGTGCTCTCCCCTCCTCTCAGCGTCCACGCTCCGCTCTTCTCCGACGCCGCCCAAAGCTTCCGGTAGTCCCCGCTTGTCCGAAGAAGCTCCTCGTGCCGTCCCTCGGCCGCTACGGTCCCTCGGCTCAGAACAAGGATCTTGTCCGCCGGGACGACGGAGGAGAGCTTGTGGGCGATGACCAGAACGGTCTTGTTTTTGACGATCCCCGCGATGGCCTCGTTCATCTTCCGCTCGTTTTCCGGATCGATGTAGGCCGTCGCCTCATCGAGCACGATGATCGGCGCGTCCTTCAGAATGACCCGGGCGAAGGCGATGCGCTGACGCTGACCGCCGGACAGCTTACTCCCGGCCTCTCCGGCAGGCGTGTCATATCCTTCGGGCAGCCGGAGGATGAACTCCTCGCACCGGGCTTTCCGCGCCGCCTCCCGAACCTCTTCGTCCGTGGCGTCGGGCCGTCCCACGCGGATGTTCTCGAGGATGCTCTTATTGTACAGGAACAGCTCCTGCGAAACATAGGCCACCTCGCGGTTCAAAGCGTCGAGGGTCATGTCCCGGACGGACTGCCCGCCGATCGAGATGTCCCCCGCGTCCGCGTCATAATAGTGGGAGAGAAGCCGCGCGACGGTGCTCTTTCCGCTGCCGGACTCGCCCACGAGCGCCGTCATCTTTCCCTCCTCCGCCGTGAAGGAGATCCCCCGGAGCACCTCGTCGCCACCGTAGGCAAACCGCACGTTCTCAAACCGCACGGTGTGGCCGGATCCCGAAAACGGCTTGTCCCCGCATTTGAGGGGAGGCGTGTCCAGAGCCTTTTCCAGCGCCTGAATCTTGAAATTGACCTGCGGGATCGCTCCGATCAGCGCGAGAGTGCGCAGAAGCATGGGACCGACCGCAAAGCTCAGGCAGAGGGCCAGCGCGTATCGGCCCGGATCCATGGCCCCGGTCAGCACCATGAGCGCGCCGAAGGGAAGGGAGTACAGCACGACCGAAGAGAATAAACTTCCGTACAGCGCCATCCACGGCCATGAGACCCGGTACCACGCCAGCGCGAAGTCCCGGTATCCGTTCACCGCCTCCTCGAAGCGCTTTCCGGATTCGCCCTGCCGGTTGAAGACCCGCACGACCTCCATCCCGGCGACGTATTCGATGATCGTGTTGTTGAGACGTTTCGCTGAGGCAAAATAGCTGCCCATCCGGTCCGTGCCCACCGTGAGCATCTGCCGCGACGCCGCCAGACCGAAGCCCAGCAGGATCACGGTCAGAAGCGCCATCTGCCAGTCCGCCGCGACGAGGACGAGCAGGATGATGGCGGGTACAGCGAGGTTGGCGATCCCCTCCGGAATCACATGGGCCAGCATCAGCTCGATGGATTCGATGTCCTCGCCGAAGAGCTTTTTGACGGCTCCGCCGCCGAGAGACTGCACGGCTCCGAGGGGCTGGGCCTCGAGCTTTTCCTGCAGGCTGATCCGGAGATTTTCGAGGGTGTGATACGCCGCCCGGTGGCTGAACTGGAGCCCGACCGTATAGGTCACGGCATACAGAACGCCGAAGATCAGCACGACAAGAAGCGCGGGGAGAGCGGTCCGGAGATTCACGGGATCCCCCCGGAGGATCTTTTCGATCAGCGTATAGACGCCGAAATACGGCGCCGCGCCGAACACCGCCCCCGCGATCATGAAGCAAACAGCGATATAGGTGAACTTCCGCCACCGTCCCGCGTATTCCAGAACCTTGCCGAACATCCCGAGCTTCTCCCGCCGCTTCGAGGTGCTCTCCGCGCTCTCCGAGAGGAAGTACCGGCGCATCCGGGCCACGCCCTCGTCGTTCAGGGGGTAGAAGCCCAGCACCCGCCCGTTCTCGACGTGGAGGATGTGGGTACAGCAGGCGAGGATCAATTCCGGATCGTGGGTGATGATCACCGAGGTGACCCTGTCCCGCAGTTCCCGCAGCAGCGCGCCAAACCGCTCCATGCCGCCCCGGTCGAGACCGGAAGTGGGCTCATCTAAGATCAGCACTTCCGGCTTCATGGCAACCACCCCTGCAATGGCCACCCGCCGCTTCTGTCCTCCGGACAATTCAAAAGGAGAACGGCTTTCATACTTGGGTTTTAACCCCACCAATGCCATGGCTTCTCTGGCTCTTTCCTCTGCTTCTTCCCTAGTCAATCCCTGATTTTTCGGACCGAAACATATATCAGACAGCACATCTGTCTCAAACAGCTGGTGCTCTGGATATTGGAACACCAGTCCCACTTTGCTGCGGAGGGTTTTCAAAGGATATCCTTCTGCCAGAATATTTTCTCCTTTGTAGTAAATGCTGCCCTCTGTGGGACGAATCAGACAGTTGAAGTGCTGTACCAGTGTAGATTTGCCGGAACCGGTATGCCCCATCAGTCCGATGAATTCCCCTTGATGAATTTCCAGATTGATGTCATCCAGTGCCTTTACCGGAAATGCCGAATCCGGATCGTAAATATAACTGACATGCTCTAATCGAATCAGGTCTTTGACCGACTGTTTGGTGGATGCCGCTTCCCATGCAGTTTCCTGCTGCATGTTTTCCCTATCTGTAACAGTTTCTCTTCTCTGTTCTGATGCAGTCGTCTCTTTTGCGCATTTCCCATCGGTATGTCCTTTTTGACGCACTGTACCGTCTCTGTCCAGATCACACAACGCTTCCACCAGTTCCCCTGTGGACAGAATACCATCCGGCAAAGAAAGACCTGCCTGTTGTAATTCATATGCCAGTTCCGTTGCCTGGGGCACATCCAGCCGGTAGGATTTCAGCTGTTCCACCTGAGAAAAGATCTCCCTTGGGGTGCCGTCCATGACCACCTTGCCTTCGTCCATGACGATAACACGATCCGCATCAATGACTTCCTCCATGTAGTGGGTGATCAAGATCACCGTAATCCCTTCCTGCCGGTTCAGCTCATGAATGGTCTTGATCACTTCTTTTCTGCCGTTTGGGTCCAACATAGCGGTAGGCTCGTCCAAAATGATGCACTCCGGCTTCATGGCCATGACACCGGCGATGGCAACCCGCTGTTTTTGTCCACCGGACAGCTTGTTGGGGGATTTCTTCCGATAAGGGATCATGCCCACTGCTGACAGGCTTTCCTCTACTCTAGTCCAAATGTCTTTTGTAGGAACCCCGATGTTTTCCGGTCCAAATGCCACATCTTCTTCCACAATGTTGCCAATGATCTGGTTGTCCGGATTCTGGAACACCAT
>CACYWX010000322.1 GCA_902778205.1 uncultured Ruminococcus sp.
GGATCCGTCAGGAAATCGTTCGGCGGGACGATGTAGCCGATCTCGTCGTCCGCCAGTCCCACCGGGAAGAAGTCCGCCAGGCCGTACCGCTCCATGATGGAGGAAAGGGGCTCCGGATTTTCGGTCTCCGGATGCGCGGGATTCTCCCGTCCTCCGCCGAACACCAGCTCCGGGAAGATCTCCCCGGGCAGGAGCAGCAGAGCGGTGTCTCCAAGCCGCACCACGGACAGGCGGGTCACAAGGCCGCATCCCGTCTCCCCGGCGGTATCCTCGTCCCGCACGGCCTCGTTTCCCAGGATCCCGAGGAATTTGTAGTAGTAGAACACGGTGTTGTCCAGCGGCACTGTGAAGGAGATCCCCTCGTCGGACAGGCGCGGCTCCAATTCCCGCTCGTCCTCCGGCGAGACGGACAGCGCGTACTCCGCCAGCCTCTCCCCGGTCAGGAGCAGATTGGCCTCCGCGTCAAAGGGATCGAAGAACTCCCGGGTCATGACCAGGCCCCCCACGGCTCCGGGCAGGAACAGGCAGTCGTCCCCGGTGCGCTCCCGGATCAAATCGCAGAGGACGCCGGGATAGTCGCGGCTCACGCGGGTGTTGGCGCCTCGGAGGGATTCCGCATGGGCTCCGTAGGACAGCAGGCGGATGCCGGTGCTCCCATCCTCCGTCTCGAAGCGGAGCATGTGGAGGACGTCGTCCCAGATTACCGGCTCCCGGGAGTCCCGCAGCATGTCCCCGGTCTTCACGTCGGAGCGGAACAGGCGGCCCGGTCGGCGTGAGGACAGCGCGTTACCGGCGGCCCGGACGCAGGCGTCGTACAGGTTCTCCATGTAGCCGGAATTCTTGCCGTCCTCCGCCACGGGGCCCCAGAGTCCCAGGGTGTCCGGACCCGCGTGGTCATGGGTGGAGATCACGTGGACATGGACGACTCCCTCGTCCGCGAGAAGCGGCTTCAGGCGGTCCCGGATGCGTTCCGCGGTGTCGCTGCCCAGTCCCACGCAGTCCACGGACAGAAGAAGGATCCCTTCCCCGCCGGCGTCCAGCCACAGAGCGGAGGTGCGGCACAGATCCCTCACCTCCGAGATCTCCAGGGCGTTGTGATACCCGGCAATATACAGGGGCAGGCCGTTATCCGGAAGAGGGATCTCGGCGGACCCGAAGCCGGCGCGGTATACGGCGGGAGCGTCCGCACCGGGAGACGGCGGATCTGCGGGAACGGCGCACCCTCCCCCGCAGAGAAGGAGAACGGGCAGAAGGGTCAGAATGCGGCGGAGTCCGGTTTTCATAAGCAAATCACCTCCGGAAGAAGAACGGGCAGGGCGGTGAGGGAGTCGAGGGCTCCCGAACGGACGGTGCGGATCAGAGACGAGACCACGCCGCCGAAGCGCACCCCGTTGACGTCCGCGAACCACAGGGTCAGAAAAAAGGCGGCGAGAAACAGAATCGGAACGAACAGCGCCGACAGAACGGCGGGGATCCATCTCCGGAGACGGTCTCCGCGTTCGGGATCCGGGCTTCTCCATCCCCCTGCTGCGAGACACGCCGCGGCCAGGCACAGCGGGAACGGCGGAAGGAGCCCGGGGACCACGGAGGCTGTGCGGAGTGCGGAGAAGATCCGGGAAAGATCCCCGATCAGGGGTTCTCCGGGTGCGGCCGCCTCCCCGATCACACGGACCACGGCGTCCAGCCTCCGGATGAACAGGACGGACAGAAGCGCGGCGGCTCCCTGCATCAGAACGGCGGGGAGAAGGATCCGGAGAACGGCAAATCGGGCGGCGCTCCTGACGGCGGAAGAATCCGGTTTCACACGGCGTCTCCTTTCGGCGTTTTTTCCATTGTATCACACTCCGCCGGTCTGCGCAAGAGGGAAAAAACGGCGGCATGAACCCGAAGGACGCGGAATTCACGGAAAGGCCTTGATTTGCGCCGGGTTTCATATTATAATAAATCGATTGCACATCCGTTGTTTTCCGGGAGGATACCATGACCAGCCGATCCATCCGTTCCGTCCGCGTAAGCGCCGCCCTGCTCTCCGCCCTGCTCGCATTGTCCACGATACCCGCCTGCCGGAAGAGCGGAGGAGGACCCATCACCGTCGATCCCGGCGCGGTCCAGACCCCTGCCGCGGAGAACGGATCCGCCGAGGGGAGCTCTGCCGGGAACGCCGCCGGGGACTCTGCAGGGGCCTCTGCCGCCGAAACGCCCGAGGGGACCTACGCCCCCGCCGTGTCCGGTCAGCCCGACGCGGACGCGGACACGCTGGAGGGGATCGTCATTAAGACCGCCGCGGATCTTCAGCGGATCGGCAAGAGCGACTCCTATCCTCTGGACGGGGACTACGTGCTGGCGGCGGACATCGACATGAGCATCCTGACCTCCTTCACGCCCATCGGCGGAGCGGAGAGCGAAAGCGGGATCGTGTCCGGGCCCAACGTGTTCTCCGGCACCTTTGACGGGCGCGGACACACCATCTCCGGCCTGAAGCTGGCGGTCAGCTCCGGGAAGCGGGTCCACGTGGGGCTCTTCGGCTCCGTGGGCTCCGACGACAAGGACGACCGGGCGGTCATCAAAAACCTGATCCTGAAGGACGTGAGCATCCGCGGAAACGCCAACGGGGTTGCCTGCTACGCCGCGCTCTGCGGACAGGTCTCCGGCTACGTGACCGTCGACAACATCGCCGTCATGTCCGGGTCCGTGTCCGTGGAGAACAAGGGCGGGGACATCCTCGGCATCGGCGCCCTCATCGGACAGTGCCGGACCGACACGAACACCGGCGTCACCAACAAGCCCATCCACATCACGAACATCTTCACCAACATCCCGGTATCCGGCACCAACAACGGACGGAGCAACTACACCTCCGGCCTCATCGGGCGGATCCGCGGCGGCGACATCGGCGTGCTGAAGAACATCGTCCAGCTGGGAACGGTGACCCACGAGGGGACCGTCGGCGGAGGGAACGCCATTTCCGCCGGGGACGCCGGGACCAAATCCGCCGTCAACGTCTACTATCTGGCGGGATGCGGCATGGACTGGAGGGAGCTGGGACAGGCCAAGTCCTACGAATCCCTGTCCGGCGGGAATCTTAAGCTGGACGGCGAGGTCTGGCACGTGGCGGAGGGCATGATCCCCATGCCGAACATCCTCTACAACAGCCCCCTGTTCTCCGTGGTGGACTTCGTGACGCTGACCCTGGCGGAGGGCGAGCGGGCGGACAAGGTGGAGTCCGACTTCACCCTGACCACCTCCATCATGGGCAAGCCCATCTCCTGGTTCAGCGACAAGCCGGACGTGATCCGGATCGCCGGGGACGAGGCCCGGGTGACCAAGCCCGAATTCGGCTTTGAGACCGTGACGCTGACGGCCCGGGCCGACGGGATCCTGAAGGACTTCACGGTGAACGTGTTCTCCGGGGTCACGGGGTACCTGTCCCGGGAGGGCGACACGCTCCGGGCGGAGAACTATCCGGAGGGGCTGATGTTCAAGTGGATCGTCAAGGACCTCTCCACCAACAAGACGGTGGACACCTCCTCCACGAAGAACCGCACCTATACCCTCTCCGATCCCTCGAAGCCCGTGCTGGTGAACCTGCAGGCGGAGGGCTACGACACAGCCTCCTATCTCGTGAGCGCCCTGCCCACGGTCTACGTCACCTCGGACTCCGGGTACTACGACGTATCCAAATCCGGCTACAGCTCCGCCGTCCTGAAGGTGAATCCCACGGACGCCTTCCCGGACACCTCCTACGACGGGAAGATCGGCATCAAGCTCCGGGGCAACTCCACGGCCTACGCCTGGAAGCGGCCCTTCAAGATCAAGCTGGACGAGAAGTGCGACCTCTTCGGCATGGGAGCCAACAAGCACTGGTGCCTGCTGGCCAACCACTACGACCGGACGAACCTGCGCAACAAGGTCTCCTACGACTTCTCCATGGATCTGGGACTGGAGGGCTGCTCCTCCGAGATGGTGAACCTGGTGTACAACGGGGACTACATGGGCCTGTACCAGCTCACCGAGGCCATCCGGGTCGGGGAGACGCGGGTGAACATCTTCGACTGGGAGGAGCTGGCGGAGGACGCGGCGGAGGCCATCGCCAAGAAGGAGGATCTGTCGAAGAAGGACCGGAACACCCTGGAGGAGGGCATGACAAGGGATCTCTCCTGGATCACCACCGGCGTCTATAAGGAGTATAACGTCCGGGACTACTATGATTTCGGAGAGCCGGACATCACGGGCGGGTACCTGATCGAGGACGACGCCTACTACGACGAGGCCACCAAGTTCACCACGAAGAACGACATGAAGCTCATGCTGAAGAAGCCGGAGTTCCTCGCCTCCAACAAGGAGATGATGAGCTGGCTCACGGCCTACGTCCAGAACGCGGAGGACGCCATCTACGCACCGAACCGCCTCTCCGGCGAAGGCCTCCACTACTCGGACTACATGGACGTGGACTCCTTCGTGGACTTCTGGGTGGTCAACAGCCTATACA
>CACYWX010000323.1 GCA_902778205.1 uncultured Ruminococcus sp.
CGTACCCGAAGTCGATGCTGAGCTTCGACGCCGCCAGATCCAGCATGTTGGTGTCGTCCACCGTGCCGGAGAGCTTGGTCTTCATGGTGGTCTCAAAGAAGGCGGGGCGCACGAAGTTGAAGTGCTGGCAGGAAAGGGCTTCAGTCACCGTGCCGATCATTGGCAGGGCGGACACGCAGGAGATCGGGATGCCCCAGTACACGTCCGTGGCCACGGTCATGTAGTCCGGCTGGAGCTCGTCCAGCTTCGGCGCGGGCAGGAAGCCGTAGTCCAGCTCCGTATCCCGGATCACGTTGCAGACCTCCCGGAGGTTGCAGTAGCACATGAGGGACAGACCATTGGAGAACATGGTGGCGCCGTAGCCCGTCTCGTAGAACCCGTAGTTGTCCGTCAGATCCTCCATCTTTTCCAGATAGAGGGCGGCGCGCTCCACGTCGAAGTCGATGAAGGGCATGTTGTCCGCGTCCTTGGAGATCACCGGGACCCCAAGGGAATTCTGCAGGGTGTAGAACACCTCGTAGGACAGGCCGTACCGGTCCGAGCCGGTCATCTTGCCGTCGCCGTCCAGATCCGTGGTGGCTTCCTTCGCCATGGCGATCACGTCGTCCAGGTACCAGTTCCCCTCGTACACCTTCTGATAGGGGATCTCGAGGCCCAGATCCGCCGCCATGCCCTTGTTGATGACGAACATGCGCATGTAGTACAGGCAGTAGTAGGACAGGTAGGAGGACGCCACATAGGCCTTGTTCCCCACGGCGATGGTGTCCGTGGAGGCGATCCACCAGGGCTGGTCAAAGTTGAACTCCGGGATGGACCGCAGATTGTGGAAGTGGCCGGACGTGGCCAGGGTGATGGCGTTGGTGTCCTGGCTGAAGGTGACGGCGTACTTCTCCTCGCCGCCGGACACGATGTTCCGGATGGCGGTGGCCATTCCCCCGTCGTCGGTGGCCAGATCCTCGTAGGAGATCTCCACGTTGAAGCGGCTCTCCACGGTCCGGGCGGAATTGTACTGGGCGTCGTTGATGACCTCTCCGTTCAGCTCGTTCGAGGTGACGGCGGTGGTGGTCCGGTTGCTGAGTCCTGCGATGACGTAGGACGCGCCGCCGAAATCCGCCTCTCCCAGGTCGTCCATGGCCAGGGGGGATTCGGTCTCCGCTTCCGTCTCCTCCTCTGCGGCGGCATTGGGAGACGGAGAGGACGCCTCCGGATTCGATTCCTCCACCGGATCGGACGCGCAGGATACGAGGGCGGAGGCGGCGGTCAGGGCGGCCAGCAGCAGGGAAAGCATCTTTCGCTTCATATCGGGATACTCCTTTTCTCTTCGGTTTGCTTCCGGACATACGCGCGGGAGCTGCGCTTCATGCGTTCATTATAACAGAATCCGCCCCGGTTTACAAGCGGTCCCTCCGCCGAAAGTAACCCGCGCGTTTTGTCTATTCTGGACAATTTCCGCACTCCTCAGAGCTTCTTCTCCGTGCGAAAGAGGGAAAAAAGACTGGTTTTCCGCTCCGAATATCCATCCCGCCCTTGACGGGGAGCCGCCGGGATGGTACAATGGGGAGGAACCGAATTCATACCATTCACAAGCGGAAAAGATTGACCACATGGTTTTTGTGTGCTTCATGCAGGAGACGAATCGCCTTGCGATGAGCTCGCGTACAATAACTCTGATAAGGTTGGATGACGATATTGGTGTGCCGAAGTTTTGCTTCACTTGATTGGTACAGCCTATCCTTTTCCCCTGTTAGAGTTCTTTGCCAGGCTTTCTGCGAAAGAAAGCCGCGTTTTCCCTGTATAATTTATATCAAACTTAAAGGAGTCGCATATGTCGGACAAAATCGCATCCGAAGCCGGAGCGGACAGCCGGACCCCTTCCGTTCCGCAGTATTTCAGCTGGATCAACAACACCAACGAGGGCTCCACGGAACGGCAGACCATGCTGAACCTGGACTTCTTCGCCTGGCTGAAGCGGGAATACGGCATGCAGATCCGGATCTACGCCTGGGACGCCGGGAACTTCGACGGCGCGTCCATGGGCTACGGCGATCCGGACGGGGAGAAGTTCCGCGCCCAGTATCCCCGGGGCTACGCGCCCATCGCGGAAAAGGCCGCGGAATCCGGGATCCGGCTGGGCCTCTGGGGCTCCCCGGACGGCTTCGGCGACACCCCGGAGGAGGAGGAAAAGCGGTACCGGTTCATGGTGGATCTGTGCCGGAAGTACCATTTCGCCCTCTTCAAGCTGGACGGCGTCTGCGGGACCCTCCGGGAGGAAAAGGCGGAGGTCTTCGGGCGGATGCTCCGGGAATGCCGGCAGTACTCCCCGGACCTCATCGTTCTGAACCACCGGCTGAACCTGTATTCCGCCGAGCGGTACGTCACCACCTTCCTGTGGCAGGGCGCCGAGACCTACGTGGACGTCCATTCTGCCAACAACCATACGGGCATGCACAACCGCTGCTTCCTCTTCGACCGGGGACTGCCCGAGGGACTGGAGCGGCTGGCGGAGGACCACGGCGTCTGTCTGTCCTCCTCCCTGGACTACTTCGCCGACGACCTGATCTATCAGGCCTTTGGGCGCAGCATGATCCTGGCCCCGGAGATCTACGGCAACCCCTGGTTCCTGCGGGATGACGAGTATCCGAAGCTGGCCCGGGTCTACAACCTCCATCGTCTGGCCGCTCCCCTGCTGGTGGACGGGTTCCCCCTGCCCGAGGCATACGGTCCCGGAGCCGTCAGCCGGGGAACCGGGAGCCACCGATTCGTGGTCACCGGGAACAACGGCTGGACCCGCCGGACCGTCACCCTGAATCTCAGAGAGTGCGGCATGGAGGGGAACGGTCCCGTCCGCCTGATCCGCCGCTTCCCCACGGAACAGATCTTCGGGGATTTCCCGGCGGACGCCTCCGTGGACGCGGAGCTCGATCCCTTCCGGGCGTACCTCTTCGAGCTGGCGGATCCGTCCGAGGCGTTTCCCGCGCTGGATGGCCGGGAATACCGCGTGATCCGGGAGGATGCGGAGGGCAGACCCATCGAGGTACGGGACGCGGTCCTGCCTCCTCCTCCGGCTCTGCTGGGGACGCTGGAGGACGCCGATCCCTCCTCCGCGGACACGAAGAGCCTGTACGAGGCGGCCCAGTTCTCCGTCGACAACGACTCCCTGGAGATCCGCTCCATCCGCCGGTCCGGTCCTTCCGCGGTTCCCGAGGTCAACGCCTGCCGGGACGCCTTCTTCGCCCAGACCACCTACAAGGCCCGGGGCACGGAGGGAGCCTTCGCTTTCGACGGGAATCCGGACACCTTCTTCGACGGCATGTCCCGCACCTACGCCGGCGGCCTGCGGATCCTCGGAGGATGCCTGCGGGTGGACTTCGGAGAGGTCCTCGACTGCGACGCTGTGGAGATCGACTGCTTTTCCGCAGACGTACCCACGGCGGAGGTTCCCGCGGTTCAGATCCCGGAATCCGGCGAGTTTTCCGTCGGCTTCGGCGGCTGGAAGCGGTCAGGAAAGGCGGAGATCACGGTCCGGGAGGGTGAATTCGTCTCCCCCGCCGTCCGCTTCTCGGTCCACAGCGTCGAGGCTGTGAAGGGATCCCTGCTGACGGTGCGCTATGCCGCCGGACCTCTGCGCCGGTTCCGTCTGGCCGAGCCCATGGACCGGATCTACGCGGTGCGCGCCGTGAAGAACGGGATCTCCCTGCCTCTTGCCGCTCCCTTTGTCAACAACCTCCAGCCCCATCCCTCAAAGCAGACCGTCTCCGCCCTCCGCCGCCTGACCCTGACGCTTCCTGAGCTTGAGGAGGGGGATTATCTCGCTCTGGCCGTCGAAGGAAAGCACGGCTGGGAGAGCGTCCTCTGCACCGCGGAATTCGAGGGGGAGGATCCCGTGGGCTTCCCCCGCCGCGCGCCGGATTACCAGTCCAACGTCTGGGAGCACTGCGTCACCCGCCGGGATGCCAACCACACCTTCTTCCTTCCCCTGAAGCCGGAGGACGCGGGCCGGACCGTCACCCTCACCGCCCTGCTCTGCGATCCGGCCAATACCGCCGTCCGCTGCGATGTGTGGCTGTGCCATAAGGAGGAGTGAGGGGTATATAGGGAGACTTTTAGTCAGCGGTCCTTTGTATGTCAGACTCTCCTTCAGTCAGCATAGCTGACAGCTCTCTCTGGGAGGGAGCCGTAAGGGTAGGCCGCCCTCCTGCCTCCCTCTCAGAGGGAGGGGAACCGCTCGCGGTGGAAGGAGAGTCTGCTGAAATCAAATGATATAAAATCGGCGAATATGCATTTTGCTGACTTAACTATCCCTTCAACCCAAAACCCGGGCCGCGGAGATTCTCGCTCCACGGTCCGGGCTTTTTGTCTACCGAAAACCCCCGGATTGTCCGGGGGGTTCAGAGAAGGCTATGCCTATAAGTCTTGAACAAAAAAACTCCTTTTGATAGAATAGACGTGCGGCTACCAACTGCACGAAAAATCAAAAGGAG
>CACYWX010000324.1 GCA_902778205.1 uncultured Ruminococcus sp.
TCATGACGGTGGACGTCTTGTCTTCAATGGATTCGACGAGGGTCCTGCTGATTCCCGAGCGGTCCGCCGCGGTGGACAGCAGAAAGAAGGAGACGGCTCCGATCAGAACCAGCACCAGCGAAAAGAGTACCTTTTCCAGTTTATTGTCCGCGTTGTTGTTCAAAAAGCTCCTCCTTATTCATCATCCCACAGGATGCTCCAGTCCCGCAGCTCCGGAAAGCGTCCGATGAAGGTCTCGATGATCTGTCTGGCGTTTTCGTCGGCCTGCTCGAGGATGCCCCGTTCCACAGCCCGCTCCCGCGCCTTCTCCTCCAGCTCGATCAGCGAGCCGTTGAAGTCGGACACGGACAGAGGATTCCCGAGGCCGTTTTTCTCCGAATACAGCACGAAGCTGGCCGGATCAACGTCGACGTTCTGAATCGAGGCCTTCGGCATGACGATCGAGAGCGTCTTTCCCTGCCTGTCCGGGATCACGGAGATCTCCGAGAAATCGATCCCGGCGGTCACGGTTCCGTCGTAGGTGGCCAGATAGCTGGATTCGGTGAAGCCCAGGGTCAGGCTGAACAGCGTTTTGACCTTGGACTGGGACACGGCGTCCGTGAACATGTACTCCTGCGTGATCAACAGCCCCATGTCACGGATGTCCTCCTCCAGGGTGTCCACGGAGATCTCCTCCTCTTCCCCGATGATCCCGCCGCTGTGCCCGCCGCTCTCCCCGCTCTTCACCGCCTGAGGTCCGGGCTCCTCCGCGTCTGCGGCGTTTCCCACCACTCCCACGATGACCACGACGATGATCAGGACGGCTACGATCCCGATGGCGATCATCAGCCTTCCGGTTCTGTCAGTGAGCTTCCTCATCCCTTCCGATCCCTCCCGCTGACCGTCAATTTCCGATGAATACAGTATACCATAATCCGACAGGAAGAACTATATTTTTTCATGACCGCCGTGTAACAAGAACGCGCGGACGGTATGAACCGGACAAAGAAAAAAGCCCGTCCTGAGCGAAACACGCTCGGGCAGGCTTTACTGCGCGTCCGTGACGATGACCTCAAAACCGTAGGTGGCATCCGTCACCACGCTGTTCGTGACCCATTCCGGCCACACCGCCTCCACGGTATAGACGCCGCTCACCGTGATGGGCAGCAGAACGCTGGAGGAACCGGTGAAGGTGGGATCGTCCACATGGGGATTCAGCGAATAGTCGATGATCTGCTTGTCGCCGCCGCCTCCGGGATAAAACCGGATGATGTACATCTCCGGCGAAAACTCCCGTCCGAAGCGGAGGTGGCACTTCTCGTCCGCCCGAACGGTGATGGGCGTATACTCGTAGGTGACGGGATCCACGTAGTCCACCGCGTCCTCCTTCCGTTCCCGTTCCCAGCGGTAACCGAATCGGACCGCGGTGTATTCGCCGGATTCCGTGACGATCATCAGCCCGGGCGGATCGTAGCGGTCGATCTCATAGTGCCGGCAGGAGACGAGGAGCGGCAGGGTCAGCAAAAGAACCAGCAGTTTTTTCACATCTCACCCTCCTTCTGTATTCCGGCGCCTTCCCCGATGGCCGCGTCCGGGCCGGGAGATCCCAGCCTTATGTATTGTACCACAAATCCGGCGCGGAATCAAGGGGGGAGTGTGACCTTCGGCTTACGGCTCCTCCGGATCGTACCGGGTGACGGTCTTGTTCAGCAAGGCGACGGTGCTTTCCACGGGATACCCGAGAAGCAGTCCGTTGATGACATACTGCTCCCTGGTCAGGCGACAATACGGATCAAAGGGTTCCGTCCTGTAATCCCCGAAGCAGGACAGGTCGAGCCGCGCCATGGAGCGGATCCTGTCCCAGTTCAGGTCGTCGATCCCGTGGGCCTCGTAGATGTGCCGCAGTCTCTCCATGTCGAAGATTGAATCGAAGGATCCCCGGCGATAGACATAGAACCCGCTGTCGCCGTACCCTGTGAAGCCGCAGGAAGCCGGGAGCCGCTCAAGACGCCTTTTGTACCTCTGCCGCTGCCGGGAGCGCGGATGAAAATGCAGGAGGATCGCGGCAGTTTTGAGTCCCCGCTGAACGGCAGTGCACAGATACCGGTCGTCCGTCGCGCCGAGCACCCATTTGGCGCAGAAGAACCAGTTGTACCAGCTCAGATACGGCGATTCGTATTCCTCCCCGATGTCCCGGTACTCAACCCTGGCCTGCAGAACACGGCCCGGCACACTGCTGCCCCGGGCATACCTTGCGCTCCTGTTGACTCTGTAGAGGCTGATCTCCACACAGCCGTCATACGCCTCCCGTTCCACGTCGAAGACGCAAGAACCCCTCCTGTAATCCGCGTGACAGATGAATTCCTTCGTCACGATCCTCCCCCCCGGCCTCAGCGTTTCTTCAGCCTCACCAGCACCGTCGTGTACAGAGGCAGCCCGAGGATGTGGCCGCCGCGGGAGCCGAGGAAGGTCTCTCTTGATACAACGTCCATATTGCGCCCGGCGTCCAGAACACAGTATTCCGCCTCCGCGCCGTTCTCCGACGAAAAGCCCTCCCAGTCCAGCGTCAGGGCGAGGGTCTTGTCCTCCGTTCCGGTCCCGTCGATGGAGGGATGGTCCAGATAGTAGGACAGCAGGACCGCCGCCTCCCCCTCATCCGCCGAAACCGCCGCGGCCGCGTAAACCTCGTGGGTGTCGGACTCGGAGAGCACCTCCGTCCCGAGACGGTACAGTTCCCCGAAAGCCTTCAGGGGATAGTAGGACTTCAGCGGCTTCTGGGAGTAAGCGTCGAACAGGCCGTTCCACTTCACACTGTAGCTGGCGTGGTAGTACATGAAATGGTCCAGCGGAGAGTGCTGGGCCGTGAGCACGGAGGACGCCACGTAGGCCGAGCCCTTCAGCCCTACAATGGTGTAGTAGGAAGTCAGAAGGTCCTCCCGCGTCCAACTCCGCACGTAATTCCACTCGTTGAGGATCAGCTCCGTGTCCGTGTAGCCGTACCGGTCCGTCAGCTCCCTCGCCGCCTTGGCGTCCCGGGCGAAGTCGTCCGCTTCCCGTCCGTAGTGATGGAAGGAGAAGAAATCCAGCGGGGCCGGGTCTTCGGGATCCCGCGTGATGTACTGGAAGAATCCGTCGAGGAACCATCGGCTGGAGATCGAACAGCCGGCGGGACCGCCGATCATCAGTTCCGGGAAGCACTTCTTCAGATGGCGGGCGGCGATGTCATAGAGCGGATAGAAATCCTCCACCGGTCCGTCCCAGCACTGGGGATTCACGTCGGGCTCGTTCCAGATCTCCCAGTACCGGATGCCGTAGTGATGACCCCTCGCCCACCCCTCGTTCATGTGGCGGATGATGTGCTCACAGATCCGGGCCCATTTCGCGTAGTCCTTCGGCGGGAGCGCGCCGTACCGCTTGGACTCATGCTCGATCCGGTTGCCGAGGCGGTAGAAAACCTGAGTCCCGGAGGCTAGGATGTTCTCCATGTACTCGTCCGTCAGATCGAAGTCGTAGGAGGCGGGATCGTTCTCGTCCGCGTCGAAATCCGGGAAGATGGCGATGATGTCCACCGTATGCGGTCCTCCGTAGGCCGGCGTGAAGGATGCGTCGTGGGTCCGGGCCATGGGGAATCCCGCGGCGGCGTAATCCTCAAAGTTGCCGAAGCTGTGGGCCTGGGGAACGATGGGGCCGTTGTTGACGCTGTGCATGGGCTTGACACGTCCGACTTTATTCTGAAAATCGATATGAAGGTTTGCCATGGCTGTGCCTCTCCTGATTCCGCTCCGCATGGACGGGCGTTTTCTCGTTCTCATTATACCGTTGCGCCTGGAGCTTGTCAAGCGCGGTGCGGAAAAACGGAAATCCGCCGGCCCACAGGATGTCCCGTGAGTCGGCGGATGTGTGCTTTTTACTGAATCCTCAAAAACCCGTTCGGATCCGTGTGGAAATCAGGCGTTCAGTGTCTCTTCTTCGTCAGGGCGAAGCCGCCGAGGGAGATCACGGAAGCCACGGCCGCCAGGATGCCGAAGTCGAAGGTGTTGGGAGACTCGGCCTTCTGGTCCATAGTCTGGTCCACGGGAGCTTCGGCGGGAGTCTCCTCGGCGGGAGTCTCCTCGGCGGGAGCTTCCTCGGCGGGAGCCTCTTCAACCTTGCCGGGCTGGCCGTAGAACTCGACCTCAGCCACGTCGCCGTGGTTGGTCTCGTTGTAGTAGCGGAACTGAGAGTAGCCGGTGTTGTTCTCGAACTCGGTCACGGTGTAGTAATCGGGGTTGGTGCCGGCGGTGTCGGAGGTCCACAGAGTGGTCCAGTTCTCACCGTCGTTGGAACCCTGGATCATAGCGCCGGGGAACCGGTCGTTCCAACCCTCGCGGGACAGAATGACGACCTTGTCGAGGACGTACGCTTCACCCGCGTCGATGCCGCAGAAGCCGTCGCCGACTCCCAGAGGATCGAAGAAGGTAGCGGGATTGCCGTCGAACGCAGCAGCGGCGCCCGCGTCGGC